>JAICXU010001056.1 GCA_025934595.1 Polyangiaceae bacterium
CGTCGACGACCTTCTGGCTCTCGCTGACGACGTCGTTGCTCGTGTTGTAGAGGAAGACGCCGAGCACCGAGCTGATCACAAGCGCAATGAGGATGATGAAGCTCGTGTATTTGAGCTGGAAGCGCGAATCGATCAGGTAATTTTTCATGCTGCGTTGGTGACGTCCGGTCTTCTGGACGGGCTGCGCAGTAGGGGCAGAAGTAGTCATTTTGGACTCTCGGTTAGCGTACGACGGTATTTCCCAAATGGCCTTCTTTTCGCGAATCCTTGTCCGCCGGCTCGGATTTCGGACGCCATCTAGTTGAAATTTTGCGCAAAGAGGTCGACCGCTCGTTCGGCCGCCATCCCGAGCAAGTTCTCTTCCGCGGACCTGTCGGGTTGCGTCACACCACTCTGCGTGAGCCCGGACGGGACCTCACCGAGCAGGGATTTTCCCGGGTACGTGAAGACCGAGCAGCGCACCTTCACGCGCAGGTTGCCGTCGGAGTAGTCGAATTTGTCGACGCTGAGCGCGAGGTAGTAGCCCTTCATCTTGCGCTTCGCGATGACGGTCTTCGCGGAGTCCGCCTGCTCGCCGGTGGGCGCGATTTGATACTTGCCGGCGCCTTCGAGCTTGCTGCGGATCGCGCCGAGCACGATGCGATTGATGTCGGCCTGCGAGCGGCTCGAGTTGTTCGTGACGTTGCTCGTCGCGATGTAGAACTTCGCGCTCGGGTTCGACTTCGGCGTGAAGTTGTCGGCGGATCCTCCGCCTCCACCGCCGCTGCTGCCACTGCCCGATTCGAGCTCGGCGATGGCGCGCGTGAGCTGCAGCTTCACGGCGCTCGAGTCCTCGGTGGAGAGATGCGCCTTCAGGCAATTGAGCGCGGCCGGCTTCGCGAGACGTTTCATCGCGACGGCCGCCGCTTGGCGAACGGTGTCGCTCGGATCGTTCAGCGCTCGACAAAGAGGCTGGACTGCGACGTCATCGCCCGTCGCGCCGAGCGCGAGAGCTGCGTTCGTGCGGACGCGGAAATCGTCCGCGACGCCTTGCGCCGGCGGATACGCGAGACGTGTGATCAAGAAGTCGGTGCGCGAATCCGCCGATGCGACCGCCGGCAAGACCAGCACCGCGAAGAAGAGCACGCCCAAGCGCGCCAACCTGACGCGCGTCCAGAATGCACCCCGCCACACGGACCCCGTCATGGACCCCGTCATCCTATCACGGCCTCTCTTCGAACAAATGCCTGGGCGAGCGTGGAGAGGCGATAATGTGGGTTTTCCCGCGTCGCCGGCACGCTAGATTGGACGGATCGGATGCCTCGAAACTTCATCTTCAGAGCGGCCGCGGGCCCCGTTCTCACGCTCGCACTTTTCGCGACGAGCACCGCCGATGCCGCACGCGTGCACGTGCATGGAGCGGCGCGGATCGAAGCTCATATGGCGCGAGAATCCGGGCTCGTCATGATCCGCGGCCGTGCGACCGACGACGCTAGCGACGCGATCGATCATGCCGTCTTGAAAGCTCGCATCGAACGGAAGTCGGACGCGCATGCGATCACGACGAGCGCGCTCGCGGCGACCGACTGCGATTCGACTTCGCGCGCGATCGAAACGGCGGGCGACGAGACGCTCCTTCTTCGCGCGGACGACGCCGGCCGCTTTTGCATGAAGACGTCGCTCGGCGTCGACCAATACGAGCTGCACTTGTCGATCGACGCGACGCCTCTCCTCGACGCCGCGACGCTCGACG
>JAICXU010000922.1 GCA_025934595.1 Polyangiaceae bacterium
GCGCGAGGAGCGCCTCCTTCATCTTGCGACTGTACGTGCGCTCCTGCGTCTCGAGGAGGATGTTCTTCACGACCTGCTGCGTGATCGTCGAGCCGCCTTGGCGGAAGCGCCCGCTCTTCAAGTTGACGAGCATCGCGCGCGCGATGCCCCAATAATTGAGGCCTTCGTGCTCGTAGAAGCCCGCGTCCTCGGCGGCGAGCACGGCGAGCTTCACGTGGGGCGGCAGCTCGGCGATCGGCACGACCGTGCGCCTCTCCGTGAACACTTCCGACAGCAGCGTTCCATCGCGCGCCAAAATCCGCGTGACCTGCGGCGGATGATAATTTCCTTTGAGCTGCGCGACCGACGGCAAATCCGATTCGACGTGTCGCACGTATACGAAGAGCCCGATGATGCCCGCGACGGTGGCCGCGCCGAACGCGATTCCGATCCGCTTCGCCCAGAGGATGGCACGCGCGAATTTCTTGTCGCTGCGCGAGGCTTCGGTCGTCGCTTCGGCGGCACGGAGCGTCGCCGACGCGCTCAGCTTGCGACTCTTTCGCGCGGCGCGTGCGGAGGGCGAGGCGGGCATTTCTCTGCGAGAAACGCTCGACCCCTCTTTTTTCGTCCGCGCCTCTTCGTCTTCCGCCATCCGAACCCCCCGAGCATAGCTTCTCTTGTATGATGCGAGCGTGAGCGCCGGCGATCCGCTGGGCCTTTCGGGGACCGTCCTCCACGGAGAGTTCCGAGTCGACGAGCTGTCGGACGACTCACGGCGCGCCTATCTCTACAAAGGAACGGAGCTCGCGAACGGCAGCACCGTCGCGCTCAAGTTCCTGAAAATTCCGGCTGCGTTCGCATCCGAGGCTTTTTTGAAGCGGTTTCGTCACGAGACGCGGCTTCACTATGCTCTCAGCCAAGCATCGCCGAACATCGTGCGCGTTCTGGCCGGTGGAACCGCGATCGCTCCCGCCACGCGCGCGCGCGTCGCATTTTCGGTGCTGGAATGGCTGCATGGGAAAACGCTCGCCGCCGATTTCGCCGAGCGACGCGCGCATTGGGGAAAAGGAAGATCGATCGAAGAGACGATCCACTTGCTCGATCCCGCCGCCGAGGCGCTGGCGACCGCGCATCGACAAGGCGTGGTGCATCGCGAGGTGACGCCCGCGAATTTGTTCCTCTGTGATCTCGGAAAGACCACGTCGTTGAAGGTGCTCGATTTCGGTCTCGCGAAGGTCATGAACGACACGGCGCCTGCGGATGGAGAAGGCGCCAAGACGATCGACATGGGACCGCTCGCGTCTCCGATTTATGCGGCGCCGGAGCAATTCAGTCGGGAAGCGGGCGCGGTCGGCCCGGCGACGGATCTGTATTCGCTCATGATGATTTTTCTGGAGGCGCTGCGGGATCGCGCGGTGATGGACGAGTCGAGCTCGCCGCTCGCGTTCCGCGTGCTCGACCCCAAAAAGAGACCCACGCCAAAATCGCTCGGCATCGAGGTCGGCGACAATCTCGAGCTCGCTGTCGCCGAAGCCGTCGCCGTGCGTGCGGAGGATCGACCGAAGGACATCGGCGAGCTCTGGGATCGCCTGAAAAAAGCTGCGCTGAAAGACGCGCGCGCCGTCGCGATCTCCGCGCCCCCGAGGATGCACTCGCGAAGTGATCCGGGCGAGGACGACGAGACCGAGGTGCAGATCGATCTGAGCTTCGTCCGACAATCGCAAGTACCCACCGTTCCGCATCCCGAGCCCGCCACGTTGTCGCGTCCGATTTTCGACGAAGAGCCGCTCTCCTCGACGGGCGAGCTCTTCGCGATGCAGATTCCTGCGACGCAACCTTCGATCGGGTCGCCGGCAGCCGGCGCGCGATCGTCGACCGGGCCGGATGTCGGTGGGGCTCGACGCGAAAAAACTCTCGTGTCGCCCGGGCAAGATCCACCGCAAAAATTCCAGGGAAACGTGACACTGCCGACGCTCGTTTCGGCGGCGCAGAGGCCGGTGCCGAAGGTGACGCTCGCGAACGACCCCGTCGTTTCGAGCGCCGCGCCGTTTCATCTCACGAACACCGTCGAGCCGCCGGCGACGCCGGTCATGCCCTTCGCGCAGCCACGGCAAAAGCCCTCCGCAGC
>JAICXU010000385.1 GCA_025934595.1 Polyangiaceae bacterium
AGGATCGCACGAAAGAGGGATTTTATCGGCTGAAGGGCGGCATCGGATGCGCGATCGCCCGCGGCCTCGCGTACGCGCCGTTCGCGGACGTCGTGTGGTGCGAGACGTCGACCCCGGACATGCACGAAGCGAAGCAATTCGCCGAAGCGATCAGGAGGCAATTCCCGCACAAGCTCCTCGCGTACAACTGCTCGCCGTCGTTCAACTGGAAAAAGAATCTCGACGATGGTGACATCGCGAAGTTCCAGCGTGAGCTCGGCGCGATGGGCTACGCGTTCCAGTTCGTGACCCTCGCGGGTTTCCACGCGCTCAACTACTCGATGTTCGAGCTCGCGCACGACTACAAGTCGCGCGGCATGGCGGCGTACTCGGAGTTCCAACAAAAGGAGTTCGCGGCCGAGAAGCACGGCTACACGGCCACGCGTCACCAGCGCGAGGTCGGCACCGGCTACTTCGATCAGGTGAGCGAAGTGATCTCGGCAGGGGAGAGCAGCACGCTGGCCCTCGAGGAGTCGACCGAAGCCGCGCAGTTCTGATCGAGCAGCAGATGTCTCCTATTTCGCCGGCCACCGACTCGGCCGGCGCGCGAAATACGCTTCCACCGCGTCCGCGTGCTCGTGTCCCGTCCATGCCAAAATGAAGCGTTTTCGCTCTTCGGCATCGAGCTTCGCGGGCTCGGTCCGTGAGATGCGAAGGAGGTCCTTCATGTCTGCGACCGCCTTCGGAGCCGACGCCATGATGTCGTGAGCCCATGCGCGCGCGACGGTCAGCGCCATGCCTTTGTCGGCGACCTCGTCGACCAGGCCGAGCTTCTTCGCTTCTTTCGCGCCGAGCTCGTGCGCCGTGAAGAGGAGGCGCGAGGCCGTGCCGTGACCGACGACCGATACGAGACGCGCGAGCGTCCCCCACGCTGTCGTCACTCCCATGCGTGCTTGCTTGAACGAGATGCGTGCTGCGGGGTCGGCGATGCGCATGTCGCACGCGAGCGCGAGCTCGGCGCCGCCGCCGTACGCCACGCCGGGTAGCGATGCGATCACGGGCACGCGAAGCTCTTCGATCTTCTTGCAGATGCCGCGGCCGAGATCGCAGAACCTCTCGGTCTCGCTCAGACCGGTGACGCCGCGAAGCTCTTGGAGATCGCCGCCCGACGAAAAGGCGTCGCCCGTACCGGTCAAAATGACGGCGCGCAAATCGCGGTCTTTTTTCGCGCGATCGAGCTCTTTGTCGAGCGCTGCGAGCACCTTCGAGTCGAGCGCGTTCTTCGCGCCGGGGCGGTCGATCGTCCAGACTACGAGCGCGCCCTCATGCTCCGCGCGCAGCATGCGTGGCCTTCGTGTGTCCGTTCACGCCGTTGCGAATGCGTCGCGGCCGCCGCTCGTGCTCGAGCACGGCGTCTTTCTTCGAGCTGCGCTTCTTCTTCATCGCGATGCGCTCGGCGCGATCGATGATGGCGCCGGCGACATCGACGCCGCTCGCGCGCTCGATTCCTTCGAGGCCGGGGGAGCTGTTGATCTCGAGGATCTTCGGACCGTCTTTGCCTTCGAGCATGTCGACGCCGGCGACGTCGAGGCCCATGACGCGCACGGCGGAGATCGCCGCGTGACAGTACCGCTTGTCGAGGCCGACCTTCATGGCGAGGCCGCCGCGATGCAAATTCGAGCGGAACTCGCCGTTCTTCGCTTGCCTTCGCATCGCCGCGACGACGCGGTCGCCGACGACGATCGCGCGGTAGTCCTTGCCCTTCGACTCGGCGATGTACTCCTGCAAGATGATGTCTTGGCCCATCGCCCATAGCGTTTCGAGGAGCGAGGTAACGGCCTGCGGCGTCTCGGCGATCATCGTCCCGATGCCTTGCGCGCCTTGCTGGAGCTTCACGATCGCGGGCGTTCCGCCGATGAACGAGAGGGCGAGGTCGACCGAATCCGGCGTCTTCGCGCAGACCGTGCGAGGCACGTCGATGTCTTTTTTCGTGAGGAGCTGCATTGCGCGGAGCTTGTCGCGCGAGCGGGCAATGGCGACGGCGGTGTTCAAGACCGGGACGCCCATCATGTCGAACTGCCGGACGACGGCGAGCCCGTAATTCGTGATGCTCGCGCCGATGCGCGGGATCACGATGTCGGCGCGGGGCACCGGCCGGCCGCCGAGGAACATCGCAGGGCGTTTGCGCGAGACCACGATGTGAAAATCGAGCGGGTCGGCGACCACGACCTCGTGGCCTCGGGCGCGCGCGGCGAGCACGAGCCGGCTCGTCGAGTAGAGGGTGGCGTTCCGAGAGAGGACGAGGATGCGCATGGTGGCAGCAGACCGCGGAGCCTAGGAGGCTCTCCTCGCCGGCGCAACCGATGCGCGAGCTTTTTGCGCGAGCGTCTCTTCCGCGCGCATTTTAAGCGGTTTTGCGCGCGCCGCCCTGATTGCTCTAGCGCCAGAAGTGAAGCGCGGCGATAGCCGCAACCGCCACGATTCGAACGACTGTGTGTTGCCAATTGCTCATTTTGCCCTGCCTACAGACTGCCCTTGCCGAAAGACGATGCACTCTGCATGCCCGATTTCACCGTAAGCATTCCGCGCGACAAAATCAGGGCGCCGCGGAAAAAAGGACGTGTCGAAGCTCGGGAAACGCATGACAGCGGGGTCCTGCGGTGTCTCAAACCTGCAACGTGCGCGTGTTCCCGAAGACCCTTCGCGCTATACCTTCGGCGTGATTTCGGCCCACCTGATTTGGTCGAGCCCTCTTTCGTCGAGCTCCCTCACGTCCAGCCCGGGTGTGCTCGACGACTCGGAGATCGATCTGCCACCGTCCGATGGTCCTCTCGGCGACGAGGGCGGCGAAAGCGGAACGCCGGCATCGTCCGAGGCGGACGCGGACGACCTCGATCCGGTTCCCGCGGACGCAGCCACGAACGCCTTCGACGATGCGACCGGCGAGGACGATCCGGTGGACGACGAAGAGCTCGATCCGATCGACGACGGTGGCCTCGACGACGAAGCGGGTCTGGCACGCGAAGCCGATCTCGATGAAGTGGCGGAATTTCCAGAGGATCGTGGAGGTGCGGCGGTCAGCTTGCTCGCGGAGAACGACGAGCTCGGCGTCGGAAACGAAGACTTCGGCATCAGGGAGGACGATTCGAGCGCCCATGTCGACGGCGGCGAAGAAGGCCCGCGAGACGCGGACGAGGAGCTCCGCGAAGAAGACCTGCCGTCGCTCGATGCCGACGAACAAGGCGACGGCGACGAGGAGGCCTTCTACGAGCTCGAAGGCGAAGGAACGCCGCCGCCGTTTCCGTGGGAAGATTCGCGCTGGCCGGCGCGGAGCCTTGTGCGCGTGCCTGCCGCCGTCGCGGTCGTATCGATCGCGAGCGGCGCCATTGCCATCGCCGGCGATCCGCCGAAGCTCTGGGGGATTGTCGACGCCGGCGTCGAAGCGAGCGAGCCCACGGGCGCGCCACGCGAAGGTTGGCGGTCGCTTCGCCTCGCGAGGAAGACCGGCGAGCTCTTCATCGACACCGACGCCGGCATCTTCATCTCGCGCGACGGCGGTCGATCGTTCGAGGCCGGCCCGCCCGGCGACACCGCGCAGGCTCGCGCGCAATCGTTACGCGACATGGAGCGCGAGATCGCGGTCCGCGGCTTCGATCTACGGAGCCTGTCGGTCGGCGCGGCGATCGTGATCGACGAGGCCGGCAGCATCGTCGCGGCCGTTTCGCGCAAAGACGCTCGAAGCGGAGCCACCTACCTCGTGCGCTTTCCGGCGAGCGTGGCCGCCGGCGCGCGGACGGTCGGCAGCGTCGCCGGCATGGTGTGGGACTTGTCGTGGGACGAGCCACGCCGTCGCCTTTGGGTGGCGTCCGACGACGGCGTCTCCATCTTCACGCAAAGCTGAGACTCGCCCGCGCCTCATCGCTTGCACCCGGCTGGGAGCCGCGTTGCGCTCGATTGAATAGGGGATCCCGAAAGCGCGATCCGCGGTACTCTTGATTCTGAAACGCAGGGGAGGCCTCGTCATGGGAACACGAATCGTCACGTCGATGGCAAATACGAACGAGGAAGTCGCCGGCCTGGCGAAGGCGGCGAAGAACGCGCTCGGCACGGACGCGGCGAAGCTCGTCGTCCTGTTCGCGTCGCCGGAGCACTCGCTCCACGATGCTCTCGGAAAAGCGACGGCGGATTTTCCCGACGCCGTCGTCATCGGCGCGTCCACGTCGGGAGAGTTCACCGAACGCGGCGATGCGAAAGGCGCGGCTTCCATTTTTGCGCTTGCGGGTGACTACCGGGTCTTCGCAGGAATTGGTCGCGGGCTGAAAGCGAACCCCGAAAAAGCCGTCGTCAGCGCGCTCTCGGGAATCCCGCGACGCGTGGACGGCTATCCGCACACGACCGCGATTTTGCTTCTCGATCCGATCGCAGGAAACGGCGAAGAGGCGACGCTCATCGCAGCGTCGATGCTCGGCGAAGGCGTTCGCCTCGCGGGAGGCGCGGCCGGCGACGACTTGAAAATGAAAGCAACCGAAGTGGGGCTCGGGAGCGACGCCGCGAACGACGCG
>JAICXU010001125.1 GCA_025934595.1 Polyangiaceae bacterium
GATGCCGTCGATCGCGGGGGTGTCGCTCGCGTTGTAGCTCGCGAGCACGGCGTTCACGTAGCGACGAAGCACTTCGTCGCGCCACGTCGTCGTGAGACCCCAGGCCCACTCGGTGCTCGCGGAAAAAAGCGGGCGCGATGCGCCGATGGTGCCGTACGATCCCTCGGGATTTCCGCTGTTTTTGTTGATGATGACATTCGCGTCGGCGCCGAGCGTGAGCCACCTTCCCTGCACGCGCGGTGAGAAAAAAGCGGCGCCGAGCGAATACGAATTCGGCAAATAATGGAAGCGCGCGAGCACGAGCTGCTGCGTGCCGGCGAGGTTCGACTCGGTCGGCTCGAGGAGCAGCTCTTGAAGCCCGTACGAGCCCGCCACGAGATCGAATCCCATGCGAAGGCTCCATACGTCTTTCGTGATGACGAGAAGGCGGACGTGATCCGGCGTGCTGCCCTGCACCGGCACGCAAAGCACGAGCGAGAGCTGCGCGAGATTTCGGAGATTGCGTGCCGTCTCGTCGACCAGAGATTGGCTGTATGGCGCGCCCGTGGGCTGGAGGACCTGCCGCTCGATGATGTAGGGACGCGACGTCGCATGGAACACATTGACGAATCCGGGAACCGGATCGCGCTTCTCGAACACCTCGAGCGGCACGACGTCGATGCCCTCGACGATCTTCCCTTCCGGCGCAGGATCGATCGCGAGGTTGCGGTCTCGCAACGTCGTCTCGATCGTCTCGCGCTCGTACGGCGAGTACTTGCCGGGATCGGCCGCCTTCGACGACGACGCGAGAGCCAGCGCGCAGATCGAAATCGAGCCAAAAACTCGCCACTTCATACGGAGAGCAGCCCCGCTTCGACGGACTGCCCGGTCGCCGACCGCAACGCCTCGGCGTACAGCGAGAGCTGCAGCTCGTACTCCGCGCGTCTTCCCGCGATCTCGACGTCGGTCTTGAAATCGACGACGGTCCACACGAACGCGTCGCCCCGCGGCTCGCGAAACGCGAGATCGATGACGCCTTCGATCAGAGTGCCGCCCTCCTCTACCAACGTGACAGCGGTCTCCCGTCGCACTTCCGCTGCTCGACGCGCGCGATCGAGCCAAGGGTGCGCAAGCACGGCTCTAGCCGCGATCGAAGCTGCCTTCTCTTCTTCGTCCGACGCGCCGAGGAGACGCGCTTGTGCGTGCGCGGTCTTCAAGACGCCGTCGTCTTCGGCATCGAGCGGAACGGTGGCCAGGATCGCGTGCACGAGAACACCGAAACGCTTGCCGTGCGGCCGCGCGGTGCGGTCCGCCGTCGTCGACTCCATGCGAACGTCGAAGCGTTCGCCGATGGCTTCGGCTTTTCTCTCGGTGACGGTCGCGACGTCGAGCGCAGGCCTCGTCCCTTCTGCGATCGCATTCTGAAGCCGTTTTGCCCAGGAATCATGAAGGCGTTGGCCTTCGTCGCTTGCGGTTCCCTTTTCGTCCGCGGCAAGCATCCTCTGCTGACGGAGACCGACGTCGTGCTCGCGATCGAGATCGAGCGCGCGCGGATCCCACCACACGACGACATGCCCGCCGGCGTGCGGACGATGCACACC
>JAICXU010000050.1 GCA_025934595.1 Polyangiaceae bacterium
CGGTGAAGATGTCGCCGTCGTCCGTGGCGCATGCAGGGTCCTCGCTGCTCACGCACGTGTACGAGAATGTGCCGTTGCCCAAGTTACCGTTGATCTCGCTCGGCCCTGAGGAGCACGACGCGAGCGCCAGGAACGCAACCGCAGGGATTTTTCCCTTCCAATCGATCATGGATTCACTGTCCTCCTCCGCGGATACGCGGCCAGCCCGAGTAGCCGGTGCAACGCACGTGCCTTGCCGACAAATGCCGGGCGCTCGAATACTCGACCCGAGACGAGGTTTTTCGTCAACTATCGGCGCGACAGCATTGTCAGAGTCGGACGCGCACACGCGTCAGCTCGTACGCGCTGCTACGCGTCTTCTTCGCGATCGTGGACACTTACATCGACCGACGTCGGCTCGATCGTGTCGCGCGCCTCGGCGTCGGGCGGCGCCTCTTGCTCGGTCGTCGCTTCCGGCTGGGCAGCGTCGAGCGTATCGCCGAGCTCGCGTTCGACGACGCGCTTCGAGTCCTCATTGAGCTCGGTGTACTCGCGCAGCGTCGGCAAATCCTTGAGCGAGTTCAGGCCGAAGAACTCGAGAAAGTGCGGCGTCGTTCCGTAGAGGATCGGACGGCCCGGCTCGTCTTTCTTGCCGAGAATTTTCACGAGATCTCGCTCGAGCAAAAGCTTCAGCGTCGCGCCGCAATCGACGCCGCGCACCTCGTCGATCTCGGGTCGCGTGATCGGCTGGCGATACGCGAGGATGGCGAGCGTCTCGACTTGCGCGCGCGTGAGTCGCACCGGTTTTTGCGACGCCATGTCACGCACGAACGGCGCGAACTGCACGTGCGTCCGGAAGATCCAACCGCCGGCGACCTCGTCGAGCTGGATGCCGCGCGTCGCGTAGTCGGCCTTGAGCACGGCGAGGAGAAGCTTCACTTCTTTGATCGGCGCCGCAGAAGCACGCGCGAGGTCGGCGGCGCGAAGCGGCTTGTCGCTCGCGAAAACGAGCGCCTCGAGGAGGCCCTTCAAATGATCGCGGCCGAGCGTGCCTTGGTTGATCGCCGTGGGCGCCTCGATCGTATGCGCGAGCGGCGATTGCGCGTCGTCGCGAAGCATCGCTTCGAGCGCGTCGCCGGTGAGATCGAGCGTGGCCTCGGGATCGAGCGCGTTCGCGACGCGAATGTGGGGCTCGGTCTCGAAATGCGGCGGCTCTTCGTCTCCGAGCATGCGGCGCGTGGGCGGTCCCATGCTCACGGGCGGCGGGTCGATCTCTTCGCTCGATTTTTTCTCGTCTTGATCGTGCTCGTCTTCTTTGCCGCTCATGGAAGCCCTTCGGGAGCCACGTTTTCTTCGGATCCCTCTTCGCTCTCGCGCACCGCAATATAGAGCGGCGCGAGGGGCGCTGTCTGCGTCAGCCGCATCATTTTGAGACGCGACATTTCGAGCAGAGCCAGGAACGTGATGATGAGGTCGAACTTGCTCGTCATGCCGACGAACAGATCATCGAACGCAACTTGCTTTCGCGTCGCGAAGATCTCCGTGAGCTCGTGGATGCGGTCCGTGATGCTGATCCTGTCGGCGACGACGTCGTGCGAGATCTCGATTTTCGCGCGCAACAAGACGGCTTGGAAGGCCTCGAGCAAGCTGAAGAGCGGAACCTCCGCGAGCGGCGGCAGGCCTTGCGGGACCGCTTCCTCGATTTCGACGCCGCGCATGAAGACGTCGCGGCCGGTCACGCCGCGTGCGGTGAGGTCGGCGGCTGCTTGCTTGTATTTTTGGTACTCGAGGAGACGCCGGATCAAAGCCTCGCGCGGATCTTCTTCTTCGAGGAGCGCATCATCCTCCTGGCCCGGCGGCGGGGCGGGCAGGAGCATCTTCGATTTGATGTGGGCCAAGGTTGCCGCCATCACCAGGTATTCGGCGGCGACGTCGAGCTCGAGCGACTGCATCAAGCTCAGGTACTCGAGGTACTTCTCGGTCACGAATCCGATGGGAATATCGAGGATGTCGAGCTCGTGCTTTTGACAGAGATGCAAAAGCAGATCGAGCGGGCCATCGAAGGTGCCGACCTGGAACGCGAGCGGCTCGGCCGTTGCAACGGTCTCGATGGGCTCGCCGGCCTGCGCAGGGGCGGCTGCGCTCTCGTCGCGGGCCTTCGCGACCGAAGGAGATTTGTGGGGGCGGCTTTCTTCGTTCATCGGATTTCGGTCGAGAAGAGCCTCCTTACGCTGAAACGGCGCTCGGCTCAACGCCCCCGTTCTCGGGTACCATGAGGCCTCTCGTGACCCTCGGTGAGAAGAGCATTCCGGCCGGCATGCCCAAGTTTTGCCCGGCGTGTCGGGAACGATTCCCGACCGATGCCCTCTTTTGTCCGAACGACGGCACGCCGCTCCTCTCGGCCCCGAAAGCCGATCCCGAAAAAGGCGAAGGCGGCCCCGATCCTTATCAAGGCCGCGAAATCTCCGGTCACATCGAAGTACGGCAGCTCGCGGGCGTCGGCGCGATGGGACGCGTGTATCGCGCATTCCAAAAAGGAATCGATCGCGACGTCGCCGTGAAGATCCTCCACCGCGAGCTGTCGGCGAATGCGCAGCTCGTGTCGCGTTTTCATCGCGAGGCCAAAGTCGCGTCGCGCCTGCAGCATCCGAACGTCGTCCACGTGCATCTCGCGGGACAGCTCCCCGACGGCGCGCTCTACATCGTGATGGAATTTCTGGACGGCATGAGCCTGCAATCGGCGCTCAATGCATGCGGCGGCGCGATGCCGCTTCCGCGCGCGTTGCACATCACGTTGCAGCTCTGCGACGCGGTCGGTGAGGCGCACGCGCAAGGCATCGTCCATCGCGATTTGAAGCCTGAAAACGTGATGCTCGTGAAGCGCGGGCAAGACACCGATTACGTGAAGGTGCTCGATTTCGGAATCGCGCGTCTCTCGTGGGGCGAGCAATCGATGGCCACCGCCGCGGGTCTGATTTTCGGGACCGCGCGTTATATCTCGCCCGAAGGCGCGCAAGGTGAGGGCGTCGGACCGGCGGGCGACGTGTATGCGATCGCGACGCTCCTCTATCAAATGCTCGCCGGACGCACGCCGTTCGAAGGCGAGCAAGCGGTGGGTCTCTTGATTCAGCAGATCCACGATGCGCCGACGCCCATCCAATCGATCGAGCGCGCGTCGTACGTGCCCGGTCCCGTCGCCGCCGTCATCATGCAGAACCTCGCGAAGTCGCCCCATGCGCGTGCGCCGGATGCGCGTGCGTTCGCGCGATCGATTTTGGAAGCGGCGCGCATGGCAGGTTTGTCCGCCGACGATTACGCGCCGCCGGCGATGCGCATCTCGGGACAAATGAAATTGTCGCCGATGCAGCAGACGAGGCAGCTGCAGCTCTCGCCGGAAATGGCGGAGCGCTTGTCCCCCGCGCCCGTGTCCTCCGAGCGACCGAGCGAGCCGCGCACCGACGAGCGCGCGAAGCTCGTGCCGGGAGCGCCCACCGCGAAGTGGACGCCTTCCCCGGAATTTCAGGCGCAAATCGCGCCGAGGCCGGCCGCGAAGAGCGGCGTCGACGAGACGCTCGACGACGACGACGTTCCGCCGCAGCCTGCCGCGCCGCCGCCCGCGCCTTCCGCGCCGTCCACCGTGCCGACGCCTCCGCCGCCGATGTCCGTCGCGTCGGAGCCAGCGCCCTACACGCCGCCGACACGCACGGAGTACGGCGAGGCGCCGCCGATCTCCATTCATCATCAACAGCCGTCGTACCCGCCGCTGAAGCAGCCGATGGGATTCGGAGCTTCGCCTTCCGCGCCACCCGCCGCGGAGTCGGTGCCACGCACGTTGCACACGCCGACGCCGCCGCAGCCATTTTCGAACGTCGACGCGACGCTCAGCGACGAGCCGGCGCCAGGCCGATGGATTCGTTACGCCGCGATCTTCGTGCTCCTGTTTTTCGCGGGCAGCGCCGTAGCTGCATTCGCGCTCTATCGTCTCGGTTATTTGGATTCGTCGGTTTCGGCGACCGCGAAGATCGACGGAGAGCTCGCGAAAGCGAACGACGCGATGGCGCACGAACATTGGGATTCGCCGCCCGGCGACAACGTGAAAGAGATCACCGACGCCGCGCTCGTGCGGTGGCCCCACGAGCCGCGCATCGTGCAGCTGCGCGCGCGCGCGAGCGACGAGCTCGTGAAACGCGCCGTCGGTATGAGGCTCGGAGGCGACAACACGGGCGCGTTGCATTTCGCGACGCTGGCGAGCGAGCTCGATCCCACCGACGAGACCACGAAATCGCTCGTCCGCGAATACCAGGCGGAGCTCGGCGCCGATGCCGGGCTCGCTTCGATTTCGGACGCGGGCGTCGCACCGCTCGCGACGAATCGGCCAACGCCCGCCGGCGGGCCGCACGCGACGCTCGACGCATCACCGTCGAAGCCGAAGCTCGGTCAATCGGTGGAGTTCACGGCGCGCGCTCTCACCGCTTCCGGCGGCGCACCGAAGAGCGTGCAGGATCCCGCGTTCATCTTGGCTGGACCCGGCATCGCGGCGGGCACGAAGCTGAATGCGATGGGCGAGGGAACCACCTATCGCGGCGGATTCAGCTTTCTCGAGCCGGGCAAGTACGAGATCACGTTCACGGCGAGAGTCGACGGGAGCGTCGTCCACTCGGCGCGATCGGTGATCGTGGAAGGGCAGGGCGGACCTGCATCGACGGGCACGGATACGCCGAATCCTCCTCCGAGCGCGAGCGTCAAATGGATGTAAAATACACGCAGTTGAGTGTATTTTGCATCTTTGTCTCCGCCATTTTTCCGCGCATTTCCCGCGCCGACGAGCCTCGCGGCGCGGCGACTCTCCGCGAAAAAGACAACGTCGTGCGCACCGCGGACGACCCGAGCACGCGTCCCCACACGATCGCCGAGCTCGAGGCCGGCATCATCGCGCTCCCGAACGCGCCCATCTCCGCGTCCCAAAAAGGCGGCGACACGCCGATCCTCGGCACCATCGGCAGCGGCGACGCCACCGCGCAGCTCGGTTTGCATCTCCTCTTTCGCGGCAGCCCCGAGTGGGCCTTCGGCGCCGGTTTTCTCTTCGCGCCGCGTCCCACGAACGACACGGAGTATGGCGGCGCCAGCGGCCTCCAACGCACGCACGCGCGCAGTTACTTTTCGTTCAACGGCGAAGGCCGTTACTACCCTTTGCATCTCCGAAAGATCGAAGCGTTCGCCGGGCTCACGCTCGGTGGCGTCATCATCGCCGATCGCTTCACGACCGACTCCGGACCCGACGTGCCTTCGATCCTCGGCACGAAAGAAGTGACGATGCGCACCGAAGGCTACGCGATCGGCGTCGAGGCCGGCGGCAGCTGGCTCTTCTCGGATCGATGGGTCGCGGGCCTCATCGTTCGCGTCGATCGTTGGATCTTGCCGAGCTCGCCACAGTGCTCGCCCATCGGAGATTGCACGACGCTGAACGGCGTCGTCGATGCGTTCGAGGTCGGCCTCAACGTCGGCTATCGATTGCCCCTCTAGCCGAGACGCGCGTCAGGTCTGCGCGCTCAGTATTGGAGCGCGGCGATCACGCGCGCGACGCGTTCGAGGACGAGCGCGAGGATCACGAAGATCGCCATCGTGCGCGCCGGCGCCATGACTTGCGCCATCGGCACGGGGGACGACACGCGCGACGCGAGCGCGAGGCCCGCTTCGATCGCGATCGTCGCGGCGAGGATCGGCGCTGCGATCGCGATCGACGCCGTGATGCCCGCCGTGAGATCGTGCGCGGCTGCGAGCAGCGGGTGGTCGCTCAAATGAGCTGAAATCAAGCCGTTTGCGACACGCGCGGGTCCGCCGGTCGAGAGGAAGATCGCGCTCGCGAGCAGCGAGAAAAAGACGCCGAGCTCGGTGCCACCTTTTTCGACGACCGGAAATGTGCGCTCGCGATCCGCGCCGCGCGCCGTGTCGATCGCGCCTCCCGCCATCGTCGCCGCCCACAAGGGGATCGCCGTGGCGAGCGCGATCGGCAGGCCGGCGACGATTTGCTCGAACGCCAGAAACACGCCCGGCTCGCTCGTGCGCGTCGCCGCCAACGGAATCATCGCCGGAAAAATCGCGATCGCAATGACGGCGCCCAAGATCGCGCGCAGCGGTGCGGGTAGCGCACGGAGACCGAAGGCCGGAACGAGAATCACCGTCGGCAGCGCCCGCGCCCATGCGACTCCGAACGCCGCCAGATCCACGCCACGCGCGTGTGCGACGATCCGCACGCTTTCCACGAATCCCGGCCCCGGCATCGAGGCGCGAACATACATCCTTGACGGCCAGACGTGCGCGCGCTGATTCTCTCGCGCATGGCACTCGATCTTTCGCTCGTAGGAAAAAACGGACCCGCGTCGACGCTTTCGTACACGTGGAAAGACGCGGCGCTCTATGCGCTCGGCATCGGCGCGAAAAAAGACGAGCTCGATTATCTCTACGAAGGTCGCGGTCCGAAGATGTTTCCGAGCTTCGCGGTCGTGCCGACATTTTCTTCGATGCTCGAGCGAGTCGCGGAGACCGGCGGCAACATGGCGATGGTCGTCCACGGCGCGCAGAAAGTGAAAGTGCATCGGCCGTTCGCCGCCGCTGCGACGCTGCACACGATCGGCAAGATTCGCGGCATCTACGACATGCGCCGCTTCGCGAGCGTGATCGTCGACACGGAGACGAAGGACGATGCGGGCGCGCTCATCGCGACGACGTCGTGGTCGATCATCTTCCGCGGCGAAGGCGGCTTCGGTGGAGATCCGCCTCCGAAAGAGCCGAGCGGCATCGACATTCCCAAGGAAAAACAGCCCGATTTCGCGATCGAGGAAAGGACGACGCCCGAGCAAGCTCTCCTCTATCGCTTGTCGGGCGATCCGAATCCGCTTCATGCCGATCCCGAGTTCGCGAAGAACGTCGGCTTCGAGCAAGGGCCGATCCTTCACGGGCTCTGCACGTACGGATTCATGGTGCGCCATGCCGCCAAGGGCGCGTGCGCGGGGGATGCGACGAGGATCACGGACATCGACGCGCAGTTTCGGAAGCCCGTGTGGCCGGGCGACACGCTCGTCACCGAAGGCTGGATCGTCGCGCCCGGAAAAGTGGCGCTTCGTTTGAGCGTGAAAGAACGAAACGAGACGGTGCTCTCGAACGCGTCCATTTGCTTTTCGGCGTGACCGGCGTAGATCGCCGGCATGGCAAATCAATCGCTCGTCATCCTCGGCGCCAAGCGCACTGCATTCGGAACCATGCTCGGCGCGCTCAAAAACGTGAGCGCTACGGATCTCGCCGTTCATGCGGCAAAAGCCGCCATTTCGCAGTCAGGCGTCGCCGCCGACGCGATTGGCCACGTGGTCATCGGCAACGTCATGCAGACGTCACCGGACGCGATTTATTGCGCGCGTCACGTCGGCCTCAAAGCCGGTCTGCCGATCACGACGCCCGCGCTCACGGTGAATCGACTTTGCGGATCGGGATTCCAAGCGATCGTGTCAGGCGCCGAGCAGCTTCTTCTCGGCGAGGCCGACTGCGTGCTCGTCGGAGGCACGGAAAACATGACGCAGGCTCCGCACATCCTGCGCGGCGGCCGTGAAGGCTTCGCGTTCGGAAAAGCGCCGGCGATGGAAGACTCGCTCTGGAGCGCCCTCACTGACAGTTACAACAACACGCCGATGGCGGTGACGGCGGAGAACCTCGCCACGAAATATTCGATCTCGCGTCAGGACTGCGACGCGTACGCGCTCACGAGCCAGCAGCGTTGGGCGGCGGCGAACGAGGCCGGTCGCTTCGCGAATGAAATCGCGCCGCTCGAAATCCAGCAGAAAAAGGCCACGATTTCGTTCGCGAAGGACGAGCACCCGCGTCCGCAGACGACGATGGAAATTTTGGCGAAGCTCCCGCCCGTCTTCAAGAAGGACGGCGTCGTCACCGCCGGCAACGCATCGGGCATTTGCGACGGCGCCGCGTGTCTCGTGCTCGCCACCGAAGACTTCGCGAAGGCGAAAGGTGTGAAGCCGCTCGCACGTCTCGTGAATTGGGGCGTCGCCGGAGTCGATCCTTCGATCATGGGCATCGGCCCTGCGCCGGCGATCAAGAACGCGCTCTCGCGCGCGTCGCTGAAATTGAGCGACATGGATCTCGTCGAGGTGAACGAAGCGTTTGCGCCGCAATACCTCGCCGTCGAAAAGGAGCTCGGGCTCGATCGCAACAAAACGAACGTCGACGGCGGCGCGATCGCGCTCGGACATCCGCTCGGCGCATCGGGCGCGCGCATCACGGCGCACCTCGTCTACGAGCTCGCGCGTCGCGGCGGCAAATATGCGATCGGGAGCGCGTGCATCGGTGGCGGCCAGGGCATGGCGGTGATTCTCGAGCGCGTGTGAAGCCGCCGTTCGCCGTATCAAAATGATGACGAAGGCGCCTTGAAGTAGCCGGTTGTGTCGCGTTTACGCGTTTTCTCGAGTCGCGTAAACGTCATGATTTGTCGGAAAAATGGCTGGCTCATGCGGTAGCGATCCTTTCGCCGAGGAGCTGCCAAAAACGATTGACAGACTTCGGGTGCATCCCGCAATTTTGAAAACTGTCGGGGGCTCTTGCTCCTACCTCTATTTGGATTTTCGTCGTGACTCCGCCGGCTCGTGCAGTCCGAGCCGCACCGCGAGCCGATGAAAGTTCGCGCGCTTCATGTGGAGCGCCCGCGCCGCGTCCGTGAGATTTCCGCCGGCGCGCGCGATCGCTTCTGCGAGCACCTGCTTCTTCACTTCTTGCACGTAGAACTCCATCGGCTTCATCGCGCGTCTTCGCTCCGGAAACATGCGAGCCACCTCGTCGCCGAGCGAGCGTCCGTTCTCTTCCGTTTCCGTGCTCTCCGCGTCGGTGTCGTCGGTGCGTCGAAGCCGTCGCATCGATTCGATCTGCGCCGGAGAGCGCTTCGCGATCGCGAGCTCGAGCCCGCGTTGCACGGCGCTCCGGAGAAGCTCGTTGTCGTCGCCTTTTTCGATCACGTCGATCGCGCCGAGATGCATCGCTTGCACGGCGACCTTCACGTCGGCGCGACCCGTGAGGACGACGACGGGCGTGTACGCGGTTTGCCCGATGACCTCGCGCAAAAACTCGATCCCTTCGTCGGGGCTATCCGATTGAAGCGCCAAGTCGAGCACAATCATGTCGGGCGGCTTCCGGCACGCCATCGATGCGCGCGCTTCGTCGAGGTTCGCCGCTTCCAAGAACTCGAAGCAATCTTTGCCGAGCACGCGCCGTACCGTCCTTCGCACCGCGGGCTCGTCGTCCACGATCAAAATGCGAAGCTTTCGCTCGTCGACGACGAAGCGATCGACCGATGCGCCGTACGGCTTGGCCGCACGCTTCTGCGCATACCCCATCACCGCAATTAAAGACGGAGCTGCGCGAAGCACAAGAGCTAGCCGCGCGGCGCTTTTTGCGCTGGCGCGTCGCAGACTTACGCTTCGACGAGGATGCGACCCTGCTCGCGGGCGACTTCGACGTCGTCGAGCGCGCGCGCCTGTGCGCCTCCGGCCTCGACGTCTTCGCCGAGAAGCACGGCCCAACGAACCGCGTTGCGCATCGCACGTACGGCATCGAGCGCGGAGCGGAGGCTCGGGAACGTCCATGACAGCGTTCCCGGCTGCACGTTCTCCCAGCCGTAGACGATGAGCGTGACTTCCTCGAGCGCATGCGCGTCGGCGAGAGACGCGACCGAGGGGCGCTCGTCGTCGAGATCGATCGCGCGACGCGCGGTCACGAACACGCCTGACTCCGTGGGTCGCGGAACGAGAGGAGAATGGCGCGCAACCTTGTGCGCGTCGCGATCACTCTCGGGCATGGCGATGAACTGCATCTCCCGAGATAACTTGCTCGTGCCTGCTGCCATTCCCGCCCCTTTGCCTTTCGAAGCTGCGCGGATGTCTCCGCGACCGAGCGCGCAAATCTGCCGCGCGTCCAGCTCGACCTGGCCTCGCGAAATGCTCCGCTGTCGCCGTGATCGCTGGGCGACGACGGCGCGCTCTTCGCGAAATCCGAAAAGGCGAGCGAGCTTTCGCATGACAAGAACGGAGTCTCACGGGCAGCGGGGAGCGACAAGACAAAATCGACTATCGCGCCGTGTCATTCGTTTGTCGCAACGCGACATTGCCATTTGTCGCACGGCTCCGTGTCGACCTACGATGCGAGCGTGTCGACGAACCAGAGTCAGCCATTTCGTCGCTCGTCGTTGCCTACGCTTCCGCCAGGTCTTGCCGCCGCCACCACTGCCGCGCGTGCGGCTGCGCTTCGAGCTCCCTCCTGGCCGCTGAGGCCGCTC
>JAICXU010000352.1 GCA_025934595.1 Polyangiaceae bacterium
GCGCGCGCGGTCGCGATCGCTTCCCGTTCGGCATCGTGTGTGTCTTTCGCCGCGGCGGCGGCGCCACGAAATGCTGCCCACGCGCTCGCGGTGTGCCCGAGCTTGTCGTGACACTCGGCGAGGTTCAAGAGCGCGCCGACGCTTCGCTGCAGATGCACGCTCGCATCGAATTTCGCGATGGCTTCCTGCAATCGACCTTCCGCCGCGAGCTTTCGCCCGTCGTCGAACAGCTGCACGGCGACAGGATCCGGCGTCACTGCTTGCGCGCGCGCGACGGCCGGCGCTAGGAAGATCGCGGCGAAGAGCGAGAGGCGGAGCGCAGCACGATGCCGTCGGTTCATTTCACATGTGCCCGTAGGGATCGTCCGGAGCTTGCGCGTGCGCGCTCGCCGTCGGCGGAGGCGCGGCGGTGGAAATCGGCGTGACCGCGCTCGCGGGCGGCTTGTCGGGAGTCGTGTCGGCGTGCGTCGCGGCGCGCCGGTGCGTGAACGTCTTGTTGCTCGCGGACGCCGATGCGCTCGGCGCCGTCGCCACCGTCGGCGTCGTCGCGGCCGACGTGCTCGCGGTTTCGACCGCTGCGTTTGCCGACGCGATTTGAGTCGCGGAAGGAGAAGGCGGGGTCGGCGACGTGGCGATCGGAGCGCGCGCGATCGCGGGCGCCGAGGTTTGCGATTCGTGTGCGAAGAACACGAGCCCGCCGACGCCGATCGCGGCGCCGCCGAACGCGAGAATCGCGGAACGCCTATTTTTCCAGCCTGTGCGTGCATGCGACGTCTTGACCGAAACCGCGCCCGACGCCGACAGGGTCGTTCCCATCGAGACCGGCTGGCTCGCCGGAACCGACACCACCATCCGTCGCGCCGGTGAAATCGGTAACGCGCCGGATTGAAGCGGCTCGAGCGCTTGCTGCAGCTCGGTCACGCTCGCGAACCGATTCGCCGGATTCTTCTCGAGACACTTGAGGACGATGGCCGACAGCTCGCGCGGGAGCTCGGGCCGGAGGTCCGACGGGGATTTCGGCTCGTCGTGCATGACCTTGGCGCCGAGCGCCATCGGTGATTCGGCCGTGAACGGAACTTCGCCGCAAAGCATTTCGTAGAGCGTCACGCCGAGCGACCAGACGTCGGTGCGGGCATCCACGTTGCGCGTCGCCTTCATTTGCTCCGGCGACATGTAGAGCGGCGAGCCCATGACGGCCGTCGTGTGCGTGAGCGAGAGGCTCGCTGCATCCGTGGATTTCGAGATCCCGAAATCGAGCACCTTGATCGATTTTTTCCCGCGCCCCAGGTCGGCCAAGAACAAATTCGCCGGCTTCAAATCGCGGTGCACGATGCCGAGCGAGTGCGCTTCGGCGAGCGCATCGCACGCTTGGCGGATGTACGTGACGGCTTCGACCGGCGTGATGCTGTTCTCGTGGACGAGGTCGGCGAGGTCCGAGCCTTCGAGATATTCCATCACCATGTACGGCTCGCCGGTGGCCAGGGTGGCGACGTCGACGACGCGGGCCACATGCTCGCTCTTCAAACGAACGGCGGATTTGGCTTCCCGCAAAAAGCGTTGTCGTAGCTCGTCCGAGATCAGCGCATCGCGCAGCAAGAATTTGATCGCGAAGCGCTGGTCGAGAGTGACGTGCCGAGCGGCCACGACGACGCCCATGCCGCCCGCGCCGAGCACTTTCTCCACGCGATATTTCTCGGCTACGACGTCGCCCACTTTGACGGGCGATTGCGACGCGTCGGCCTTCGGCATGATTGGGCCGAAGCGTATCAGCCTTTGATCTACGCGCCGAGCGCGATGGCGACGAAGAGGGCGATCAAATACAGGATCGAATAGGCGAAGAGCGTACGCGCGCGTTTCGGCGTGTGCTCGTCGTCGCTCGCGAAACCGTAGGCGGCGAGCCCGCAGAAGATCGCGCCCAAAATTCCTGCTGCGACGAGATAGCCGCGACCCGCAACGCCGAGCGGAAAAAGGAGGAGCGTGGACGCGACGAGCGCGCCGGAGAAATTCAAGATCGCCCGCCACGTCGCGCCGTGCCCCGCGATGTTCGGCATCACGTGGAGACCTGCTTCTCGATAGTCCTGCTTGCGAAAGAGCGCGATCGCGAGAAAATGCGGAATCTGCCACCAAAAGAGGATCGCGAAGAGCGCGAGACCACCGGCGTCGACGCGTGCCGTGGCGGCGGTCCAGCCCATGAGCGGTGGAATCGCGCCGGGCACCGCGCCCACGAAGAGCGCCCAATGCGAGCGTTGCTTCATCGGCGTATACGCGAGCACGTAAAGGAGGTGCGCGAGCACCGCGAGGAGAGCGGTGACGAGGTTCACGCCGAGCGCGAGGATCGGGATCGCGAACACGCTGAGACCGACACCGAACACGAGCGCGGTGCGCGGCGCCATGCGTCCCGTCGGCAGCGGCCGGTTGCGCGTGCGCCGCATGTGCGCGTCGATGTCGCGCTCGATGTACATGTTGAGCACGTTCGCGCCCGACACGATGCAGATCGCGCCGACGAGGAGCATCGAGAGCGTCGTCCCGCTTGCGTCCGGCAAGCTGCCGTCGGCGAGGAGAGGCGCGTGATGTTGCGCGAGGCGGAAGCCACCGAACGACGTCGCCACCACCATCGCGGTGATGCGCGGCTTCGTCAGCGCCACGAAGTCGACGAGATCGCGCGCGAATTCTTGCGCGAGCCCGAGCAGAGTGGGACGACGCGCGGCGGAAGTGACAGGGGGCATCGAGGCGCCCACTTCTTAGGAAACGGGGCGCCCCCCGTCAAGCGGGCAGAGCCACCCGAGCGAGGTCGGCCGCACCTGCATGCCGGCGCACGGAGAGCATTTTGCTCATTTATTTTCAGCGGCGAGGTAAGGGAAAGGGATGAGCGGCCATCCACTATACGTATCCTTTTCTAGCCGGGCTGCTCTCCGAGCTCGAGGAAGCCATGAAAATTCAGTTTCGTACGGCGCAGGTAGTTTTGGTCGTCGCGGTGGGCTACGCCGGCGTCGTCGCAGCATGTGGTAGCTCCGCCGACTCCACGTTCGGCAATGGCGCCGACGGGGGCTCGCAAGACGGCGCCGGAGGCAATTTCGGCGATGGCGGCGGATTCAACAACGGCGACAGCGGACCCGAGTTCACGTCGCTCGCATTCGATCCGCCGACCGCCACGATCGTCGTCGATGGCACCGGTCCGAAGACCGCGAGCTTCACGTTGAAAGGAACGCGCGCCGACGGCTCGACGGTCGACGTCACGCCGCAATCGGTCGCGTTCGATCATCCGGGCATCGCCACGGTCACGGCCGCCGAGCCCGCGGTCGCCACCGCGAACGGTCCGTATGGCGGTGTCGGACAGATACATGCAGTCTACAACGGTCAATCCGCCACCGCGACGCTCACCGTCCAAGTGAAGGTCGTCGAAATCGGCACGGGCGTGAGCGGCGCCGCCGTGACCGCGTTGAACGGCGTCGCGGCCACGAGCCCGAACGATCCTTCGAACGCGAGCGGGCTTCTCCTCTATCCGTACGATCAAACGGTGTGGCCGCTCGGGCTCGCATCGCCGACGTTGCAATGGGGCGCGCCGGCGACGGGTGACGTTTACCGCCTGCATTACGAAGAGGCCGACTACACGTTCGACGGCTACTACACCCTCGCCGCGCTACCTGGTCGCATGAATCTCGCGCAGTCGCATTGGGATCAAATCACGGCGTCGAACGGCGCGGGGGCGGGCTCGGATCCCCTGAAATTCAAGCTGTATCGCTACAACGGCACGAACGCGTATCTCGACGCGGCCGAGTCGTGGACGATCGCGCCGGCGAGCGTGAACGGCGCCATCTATTACTGGACGACGTCGAACGGCGGAGGCCTCACGCGCATTCAGCCGGGCGCCGGATCGGTCCCGACGGCTGTCGACAGCGGAAAATGCATGGGATGCCACGGCGTCAGTGCGGATGGCACGACGCTCGTCGCTTCGGTCGAGACCGGCGAGAGCACGTATCGATCATGGGTGTCGTACAACTTGCAACCCGGCGCGATCCCTGCCGTCCGAAACAAGGACTCGAATTTGTACGGCGCCAATATCGCTGTGAATCACAACGGCAAGTATGTCGTGTTCGGCGGCAAGGAGGACGGACCGCCCACGGCTTCGACGAGCGGTCTCCATTTCGGCGACGCAACGACTGGCCTCGAGGTGGCGGGCAGCGGCATCGACACGTGGGCCACGACGTCGACCGTCGCGGGTTGGACTCCGTACGAGTATCTCGATCCCGCGTTCTCTCCGGGCGGCGGCAAAATGGCGTCGGTTCTCGCGGACGCGGCGCTCGGTACGTGGGTGAAGAGCGAGCTCTTCGTCTCGGATTTCGACGAATCGGCGAAGACGTTCAGCGCGCCACGCAGCTTGATCGCCTTCAACAACTCCGCGTTCAGCGCCGCCCAATGGGCGATCGGCTATCCGTCGTTCACGCCGGACGACAACTGGATCGCTTTTCACGTCGGCGATCACGGCGCCGGCTGCCACGACTCGTGTAGCGCGAGCACGGCAGACATCTCCGCGCTCTGGATGATCAGCACCGCGGGCGGCACTCCGATCAAGCTCACGAGCCTCGACGACTCGTCGCCCAACGTGAACGATCGCAACGAGGCTTACGAGCCCACGTTCAATCCGATCGAACGCGGCGGTTACTACTGGGTCGTGTTTTCGAGCGCGCGCACATGGGGCAACACGCTTGCAGGCCACGGAACGATGGGCGACAAACGCTTGTGGGTCGCTGCGATCGACAAGACCATCGGCACGATCGATCCGAGCCACCCGCCGTTCTACCTCGA
>JAICXU010000304.1 GCA_025934595.1 Polyangiaceae bacterium
ACTATTTCTGCGGAGCGTCTGCTTCCGAATCGCGATTCGGAGGATCACCATCGATCCCCGTTTCGCTACATCCCACTTCAACGGGGCGGCATCATGAGGGGTCGTGAGCCAAAAGTCGAGCCCTCTGCCGTGTTTTTTTAGGGAGAGTAAAAATTGACTGCAGTCTGCAAGTTTAAGCGGCAAGGAATGTGAGCGATGGGTCGGGACGCGCGCAAGCCTGCGCATGGCGCTATGTTCCATGGAGATCCATGAGAAATCGGCGGTCACCATGAGGCTGGTTCGGATTGCGCTCGCACATGTGAACACCACGGTCGGTGCGACGCGGTCCAACGTCGATCGCGCGATCGCGGCCGCGCGCTCCGCATGCGGGGATGGCGCGACGATCGTCGTTTTGCCGGAGCAGACGATCGGCGGCTACATGCAAGAGGACCTCGTGCAGTGGAGGGCCTTCGTCGAAGCGCAATGGCGGGAGCTCGAACGCTTCGCGGTCGAGACGCAAAGCCTCGATGCGATCGTCGCGATCGGATGCACGGTGTCGCAAGGCGCGCAGCTCTACAACTCCGCCGCACTCGTACATCGTGGTCAGATTTTGGGCGTCGTCCCGAAGGAAAAGCTGCCCACGTACAACGTCTTTTACGAGGGCCGCACGATGGCGCACGGCGGACCGGGCCTCGTCGGCGCGCTCGGCGACGTTCCGTTCGGCGATCTGATTTTCCAATTCGACTTCGGCGCCGTCGCGCTCGAGATGTGCGAGGACGCGTGGTCGCCGGAAGGCCCGATGCGCCGCCGTTGCTTCGCGGGCGCGGAGATCGTGCTGAATCTCTCTGCGTCGCCATTTCGCGTCGGCATCACGGAGACGCGACGTGAGATGATCGCCACGCGCTCGGCCGACAATCAATGCGTCGTCGCGTACGCGAATTTGGTGGGCGGCAACGACGGCCTCGTCTTCGACGGCGGCGGCCTCATCGCGCAGAACGGACGCATCGTCATCGACGCGCCTCGATTCCGCGAAGGATTCTCCGCGGCGACGATCGATCTCGATCGCACCCGCCGATTGCGCCTCGAAAACACGACGTGGCGCGGCGACGAGCAGGCATCGGGCCCGACCCTCGTCCGGAAGATCGAATCCTCCACCGCGCCGTCGCGCGAGAAGCTCGTGTATCCGCCGCCGCCCGGCTCGAGCTTCTTCTTGCCAGGCGCCGAGATCACGAAGACCGCGCGCGTCGCGTTCTGCGAGGACTTGCTCGACGCTCTCTCTCTCGGCCTCGGCGACTATTTCGAAAAGACGGGCGCGTTCCCGCGAATCGGCGTGGCGCTGTCGGGCGGACGCGACAGCTTGCTCGCGCTCTTCATTGCGCACCGGTACGTCGTGCGAAAATTCGCCAGCGAAGGACCATCGAAAATCGCCGCGAAAATAAGCGAAATATTGCGTGCATTCTACATGCCATCGCGATTCTCCTCGGACGAGACGCGCGCGGCGGCGATCGCCACGGCGAAAGAGCTCGGCGCGCCGCTCACGGTTTCGCCGATCGACGACGCGTTCGATCGCGAGGTCGTCGCGATGAAAGGAATGCTGCAACCGGGAGAGGAGCTCACGGCGCTCGCGCGCCAGAACATCCAAGCGCGCGTTCGATCCGAACGCATGTGGACGTGGGCGAACTCCACCGCGGGCCTCTTCGTGCAGACGAGCAACATGAGCGAGAAGTCGGTGGGCTACACGACGATCGGGGGCGACATGGAAGGCGCGCTCTCGGTGATCGCGAACGTGCCGAAGACGGTCGTCAATTACTTGCTCGACTATTTGCTGGAGACCACGGGTTCGGAGGCGATTCGGCTCACGCTCGTGAAGCCCGCGACCGCGGAGCTCGCGGCCAATCAAGAAGACGAGAAAGATTTGATGCCGTTCCCCGTGCTCGATGCGTGCTTTGCGCTCTACGCGGGCGAAAAAATGGACGTCGGCGAGGTGAAGACCGCCCTCCGCGCGATGTTCCCAAAAGAAGACGTGGCGAAGCTCGACGCCTTCGCCGACAAGTTCGGGCGCATGTTCACGCAGTCGATCTACAAATGGGTCCAGGCCCCCCTCGCGCTCCACGTGGGCAATCTCGATCTCGATCGCGAGCGGGCGCTGCAGCTCCCGGTCGTGCAGAAAAACGAGTGGTAGGCGGCAATAGGCCAACGGCGTGGCCGCGAAATGTTGGCGCTGCCACGTCACGATGACGTGATCCTGACACGGCTCTCGTAGCTTGTTTTTCCAATGTCTTCGCTGATTCGCACCGTGAAAGAGGACGACCGCACCGATTGGGTCGCCGCCATTCCGTTTTGGTCCGTGCACGTGCTCGCCGTCATCGGCATTTGGCGTCTCGGGTTCTCGTGGAAAGGTGTCGCGATCGCGGCCCTCTTCTATTACGTGCGCATGTTCGCCGTGACCGCGGGCTATCACCGCTACTTCGCGCACAAGACCTACAAGACGAGCCGCGCGTTCCAATTTTTGCTCGCGTGCCTCGCGCAGTCGTCCACGCAAAAGGGCGCGCTCTGGTGGGCCGCGCATCATCGCAATCACCACAAATATTCCGACAAGCCCGAGGACGTGCACTCGATGAAGCTGCGCGGCTTCTGGTGGTCGCACGTCGGCTGGATCTTGATGCACAAGTACGACGCCACCGAGTGGCAGGAGATCCAAGACTTCGCGAAGTTTCCGGAGCTCCGCTTTTTGAACCAATGGCACGTGCTCCCGTCGATCGTGCTCGGCGTGTCGCTCTATTTGCTCGGCGGATGGACGTGGCTCGTGTGGGGCTATCTCGTTTCGACGTCGTTCCTCTGGCACGGCACGTTCACGATCAACTCGCTTGCGCACTGGCTCGGCCGCCGTCGTTACGCGACGACCGACGAGTCACGAAACAGCTTGTTTTTGGCTCTGATCACGATGGGCGAGGGATGGCACAACAACCACCACTACTATCCGAAGTCGACGAGCCAGGGCTTCTACTGGTGGGAGATCGATCTCAGCTACTACGTGCTCCGCGCGCTCGCCGCCGTCGGGCTCGTGTGGGATCTGCACTCGATCCCCGTGAGGATTCGCGATCGCCGCATGGTTCGCAAAGAGCGTCCGGCAGCCGGTCGCCCCGCGGAGGCCTTGCCGCTCGTCGCGCCACTCGGTGCACCAGCAGCCGCTTCTGTCGCGGAGCTCGATCCGGCAGAATGAGGAGATGAGCGAGGTCACTCTCCGGCTTGCCGTTCCCGAAGACGCAGCGCAGCTCGGAAGGCTCGCCTACCAGCTCGTCAAGCTGCATCACGATTTCGATCCCGCGCGCTTCATCAAGATCGACGATCCGAACGCGCCCGGTTACGGCCGCTACTTGAGCAGCCGCGCCGACGACCCACGCACGGTCGTGCTCGTCGCGACCGTCGTCGAAGGCGGCGCCGAAAAAATCGTGGGCTACACGTACGCGCGTTTCGAAGAAAAAGATTGGAACGATCTCCGCGATCCGGCCGGCGCGCTCCACGATATCCTCGTCGATCCCGGATATCGCAAGCGCGGCATCGCGAAGAAGCTCGCGCTCGAGACCTTCGCGCGCCTCGAGAAAATGGGCGCGCCACGCGTCATCTTGAAGACGGCGGCGAAGAACGAGACCGCGCAGCGCTTTTTCAGGTCGATCGGCTTTCGCGACACGATGATCGAGATGACGCGCGAGCGCGGCGGAGTCACGCCCGCGAGGTGATCGCCGGGCGCAGAGTTTCTGCGAGCCGCAAAAAATCGCGGGCCAGCCCCGAGATCTCGCCCGAAGCGACGGCCCACGAAAAGTGACGCGGGATGCGCAGGTCCTCGAGCGGCAACGCGCGGAGGCGATCGCGCCCGAGATCGTCCTCGATCCCGAGCCGCGAGAGGAATGCGACGCCGAGACCTTCGAGCGCGCACGCGCGAATCGCAGCAGTGCCGCCCGGATGAAGATCGTGCGCCACATTTTTTCGTTTGCCGATCGCCTTCGTGAGCGCGCGCTCGACGACCGCGCGCGTCCCCGATCCGTGCTCGCGCCAGATGATCGGCACGCCATGGAGATCGCTCGCGCGTCGAAGATCGCGCAGCCGGCGCGGCGCATTCGAAGCGACGACGGGCACGAGCTCGTCCTCCACGAACGGCGTGAGCTTCACTCGAGGCGCACGCGTATGGCCTTCGACGATCCCGATCGGCACGGTGCCTTCCTCGACCAAGCGCAAGATCTCCGCCGTGTTGGCCTCGTGAACGACGACGCCGACGGGGCCGACACGCTTCGTGAGCTCGGCGATCAGCTTCGGGACGAGATGCGCCGCGCTCGTCGTGCTCGCTCCGATTCGCAAGATGCCTCCGCGTGCGATCGAGCCGGAGAGCTCGCGTTCCGCTTCCGAGAGCAAACCTTCGATCTTTTGCGCGTAACCGACGAGGCGCGCCCCTGCCGGCGTCAGCGTGATGCCCTTGACCGATCGCGTGAGCAAGGTTTGTCCGCAGCGCGATTCGAGCTTCTTGATCTGCGCGGTGACAGCCGGCTGCGACAGATGAAGCGTGCGCGCGGCCGCCGAAATTTTGCCGGCAGACGCGACGGCAAGAAACGTAATCAGTAGATCCGCGTCGATCGAAGCCATCAGTATTATTGATGATATATCACCAAAAAAGATAAGCTGTTTGTATGACATAGGCGCAGCATGAGGACCGTGAAGCTCCCGTCCTCTGCGAATCTCGCTCGTTTCGCCACGATCGGGGCCATTACCCTCGGCGCCATCCTTTGCCTGGGCCCGTGCGAAAATCCAGGCATCGCTCTTCTCCTCGGCGCCGCCCTTGCTCTCGCGCTCGGGAACCCGGCGCCGAAGCGCACGAAGATGGTGTCGCAGCGCGCTCTTTTCATCGCCGTGGCGGGCCTGGGCGCCGGGCTCGGTCTCGGCACGCTCGCCGATGTCGGCGCCCGAGGAATCGTAGGAACGGTGGCGGGGATCGTGTTTTGCGCGACGGTGGGCGTGGCTCTCTCACGTGTCATCCGGATCGAGTCGAAGCTCGCGCTGCTCGTCACGGTCGGCACCGCGATCTGCGGCGGTAGCGCGATCGCCGCGGTCGCGCCGGTCGTGCACGCGCGCGACGACGAGAGCTCACTCGCGCTCGCGACGGTGTTCGTGCTGAATGCGATCGCGCTGTTTCTCTTCCCCGCCATCGGTCACCTGACTCACATGACTGGTCATCAATTCGGTTGGTGGTCGGCCGTGGCGATCCACGACACGAGCTC
>JAICXU010000281.1 GCA_025934595.1 Polyangiaceae bacterium
ATCGGAATGGGCCGCGTGTCGCATCTCGCTCGAGCATGGTTGCATGGTCGCTCGCGGCGAGCGCGCCCATCACGCGAAGGTCGAGACGATCGCGGTCGCGGGAGAAGGGGATCGCTCGCGCATCGAGGCCATACTCTTCGGAGCCGCGCCGTGAGCGCCGTCGTCACCGGCGCGGGACAGGGCATCGGTCGCGCGATCGCGCTCGCGTTTTCGGCGCGAGGCTCCCCCGTCGCTCTTCTCGGCCGCCATCTCGATCCTCTCCGCGAGGTCGAAAACGAAATCGCGAAACGCGGCGGCAGGGCCATCTCGATCACGTGCGACGTTTCGAAATCGCACGACGTCGACGTCGCCCGCGACGCGGTGCTCGGCAAGCTCGGAGCGCCACGCGTCGTCGTGAGCAACGCCGGCGTCGCGCATCGCGTGGATCTGATTTCGATGTCGGAAGAAATTTGGGACGAGACCCTCGACGTGAATTTGAAGGCAGCGTTCTTGATCGCACGCGCATTTTTACCTTCGATGATTCAGGCTAAAAATGGCCGGATCGTGTCGATCTCGAGCATCTCGGGCACGCTCGGCACGAAGAGGATGACGGCGTACTGCGCATCGAAGTGGGGCCTCATCGGTCTCACGAAGGCGCTCGCCGAAGAGACGCGAGGCACGGGCGTACAAGCCATGTGCGTGATGCCCGGCTCCGTGGACACGCCGATGCTCGAAGGCAGCGGGTTCTCTCCCGAGATGACGCCCGAAGACGTCGCGAGCCTCGTTGCGTATGCCGCGTTCGATGCACCGCCGGCCATGAACGGATCGGCGATCGAGATGTTCGGGCCGTGAGACGCGAGATGAGCGGCGAAGAAGAGAAGCGAAAGCCGAGCCTCGAAGCCGCGCTCGGCGAGCTTCCACTTTTTCCGCTCAGCGAGGTCGTGCTCTTTCCGAACGTGCTCTTGCCTCTCCATATCTTCGAGCCGCGTTACCGTACGATGCTCGCGGATTGTCTCGCATCGCACGGAGCGATGGCGATCGTGCACGTCGAAGATCCCACCGACGTCGACGAGCACGGAGAGCCGCGCATCGCGAAAATCGCTGGCGCCGGACGTATCGTCGGCCACGAGCCTTTACCGGACGGTCGCGCCAACATCGTCCTTCGCGGTGTCGCGCGCGTCGAGATCGAGGAGCTTCCGCTCGTCGGACCTTACCGGCGAGCGCGCGCAAAAATCTTGAGCGACGACTCTGCGATCGTCGCCGAGCCGGAAAAAATGGCCCTTTTGTCGACGGCGTCGGCATTCGCGGCTGCCGTCCGCAAACACGATCCGAGCTTTTCGTTCGAGATCCCGACGAACATGAGCGCGCCCGTCCTCGCCGATCTTTGTGCGCATCATCTCATGGTGGATCCGAAAGCGCGTCAGGCGGTGCTCGAAGAACGCGACCCGACCGAACGCGTGCGCATCGTCGCGAGCGAGCTCATCGTGCAGCAGAAGACGCTCTTCGGAACCGGCTCTGGAGTCTTGCATTGAAGCTGGTCGGTCGCGTTCCGCGCGGAGCGCTCGATGACGGCAAGGTCGTGCGTCTGGAATATCCTCCGTTCGACGTGATGGTCGTGATGGTCGACGGCGTGCCCCGCGCCGTGGAGGACGCGTGCAATCACGCGGGAGCGAGCCTCGCCGAAGGCACGATCCAAAATGGATGCGTGACGTGCCCGCAGCACGGATACGTCTTCTCGCTCGTGACGGGCGAGCTCATCGTGCCGAAAGGTCTCTGCGACGATCAGCGCACGTTCGTGACGAAGCTCGAAGGCGACGACGTCGTCGTGTACGACGACGCGCAGGTTTTGATTCTTCCGTAGGCCTTTTTGCCTATTTTTTATGATCGGGCGAGCCGACGGTGATCGCGCCGTCGCAAGGTACGTCCGCTTTCACGATTTCGTGACCGATGGCGATCGTGTGAGGACCACACGCGACGCGCACCGGAGACGGAGCGACGCCGACCGACTTGCCGTCGACCGAAATCGGCTCGCCGCGTGCGGCAATCCACGTGCGAACGAGACCGAAGCCTTCGGGCTTTTGCGCGTGTGCCCTCGGTGAGGGCGCGGCGCTCTCGTGATGCGATGCTGCGTGCGCGTGCGACGCGTGCGTGCTGCTGCCCTGCCACGGATGCGACGCGGCCGCGGGCGATTCGGCGGGAGCGCCGTGAGCGGGCGCGCGTTTCAAGTCGTCGATCGACACGGTTTGCACGTCCGGCTGCGCGGGCGGAGGCGGAATGGCCGCCGCCGGATCCTCTTTGTGCATGGCCGGACCAGTGGCTGCGTTCGCGTTCGCGGTCTCGGCCGACGAGTCGCTCGACGCGCTGTGGAAATGCATTCCGATCGCGAGCGCGCCGATCGCGAGACATGCTGCGACCGCGCCGGCGACGATCATGAGCTGCGGCTTGTCCTTGATCTGAAGCCAAACCGGCATGCCTGCGACGCGATTCAGCGGGATGTCGACCGTGTCCGATGCGAACGGCGCGACCTCTTCGTCGATCGAAAATCCAGCGAGAGGTTTCTCGTCGACGGGAAATTGTGCGAGCGCCCGGCGCGGCGTCGGCGGCAAGACGTGCGTCTTCGCGATGTCGCTGTTCGACGACGGCGGCGCGATTTGCACGGGCTGCGGAGCGGCCGCTTTCGCGACGACGACCTCTTCGAGCACGTCTGCGGCCGCAAGCTCCATCGTCGCGTCCGGCGGGATGGGCGTCGCGCGAACCATGACCGACGGCAGCACCATTTGCGGAGCCGAAGCCGGCGGCGGAACGACGATGCCGTGCACGGCTTGTTCCGAAGGCGGCGCGACGCGCTCGTTCGTGGAGGTCTTTGCGGCGATTGCACCGGGGCGCGGCACCGCGCGCTTCGAAGCCGGTGACGATTTCTGCATGACCTCGAGCACATCGCCGAGCTCGATCTCTTGCGTGCCGTTCGCGTCCTTTTTCGTTTTCGCGGGGAGCGAAGCCAGAGCCTCCGCCGCCGCCGAAGCGCTGAGCGCACCGAGCGTCATGGTCTTCGCTTGATCGTCGACGTCGATCTCGATGATGTCGACATCACCGACGGCAATCTCGAGCGATTTTTCCGCCGGCGAAAGACCGGGCGACTTCGCGTTCGACTTCATGGGATCGATGTCCATCGACGCTCCTCGTGTGGCTGGGAAATGTCGCATGCGAGACGACCGCCGCAACCCAATTATTCGACTTCCACACGTAAAATCGCGGGACGGAATGTCCGAAGCAGACCAAAAATCCGGCGCCCTCGAAAAAATCTCGGCGTGCGGTTTCTCGCGCGCGTGACGCGATCGTCACTCGACGACGTCGACGTCGCTCGGAGGCATCGTGCGGTAATTTTGATCGACGTAGTCGATGACCTCGTCGAACCACGAATCGAGCTGCACGCCGCCCGGATCGTTCGGCGCGTCCGAAGGTCGATTCGAGTTCAAGTAGAACGTACCGCGCACGCACTCGGGCAATCCCGGGGACGACGGGTTCTGGGGATCGGCGCGATCGCGACAGCGACCGTCGACGTAGACGACGATGAATTTCGGGAGGCGCGTCGCGTAGGATCGCAACCCGTCGTTCATGAAGTTGTTGGTGAAGATCGCGAGCGCTTCGAGGTCGCGCGGATCCTGACCGTAGCCGTGCAGCACGTAGAGCACCGGATACGTGACGTTCGCGTTGTAGTCGAGCGCATATCCCGGCGGCAGCGTGACGGCGATGGGACCCGTGCGGCCCGTCTTCGGCCCGGTGAAAATCTTCTCGCACGTGCCCGAGATCTCGCAGTTCACGCCGAGCTCGTTCTTCGTCGTCGTCTCCGAATGTTGATCCGTGGTCGACGGCTCCGTCTGGCGGCGATCGGCGTCCGGCCACGTTTTTCCCACGTAAAAGAATGCAGTCTGCAAGCGATCCAGAATCTGCAGCGCCGTGCCGACGTGCTGTCCGTCGCCGAGCAAAATCTTCTGCGTGCTCGCATCGATGTCGCCATAGCGGATGCTCGGCATGCCGGCGATGTCGTTCCAGAGGATGTTCTGCGGCACGAAGTTGTCGGCGTCGTTTCCGCCGCCGGGCAAGAATTGGAAGCCGTTGTAAAACGCGGTCGAGACGAGCGGCCGCCCGTTCGTGTCCATGCGCGACGCGATCGCGCCTTCGAAATGGCGCGCGACCGATTCGAAGTTGAAGATGTCGCGCACGCCGCCGTCGCTCAAAATGCTGAGGCGCCGGAGCGCGTCGTCGGTGATCGGCCCCGCAGGAAGATTCGTCACGGTTTGATGCAACATGCCGTGCGGATCGATCGCGTACCAAGCCTGGAGGCCAGTCGACATCGTGAACTTGCCGTCGCCTTCGCCGACGTCGCCGTACGGATTCGTGAGCGCGGTGTTCGCGACGCCGTCGAGGCCGACATCTTGAAAGGGCTCGCCGTCGTCGTAGCGATGGTTGCCCTCGGTGCCGTTCGGGTTGATCTGCGGATCGTAATCGTCCTGATTCGGATCCGGATTCGTGACGGCGTCGTAGCCGGGCTCGCTCGCGTCGGCGAGGCCGTCCGTGCCGAAGTCGCTCCACGGCTCGTGACCTTGGCGAATGATGGGCTCGCCCTGATCGCGCACGCCGTTTTTGTTCAAGTCGACGGCGAGCGCAAAATCGACCGGTACTGCGTTTCCGCCCGCGCCCGTCGCCGGCGCGACCCACGTGTCGTTGTACCCGAACGCCGCGTTCGGATTGCTCGGGTTGTCATCCTCTCCCGGGATCTGCGCGCCGTCGCAAAAGCTGATGACCTGTTTTTGGCCGTCCGGATTGTAGGTGCCGTCGAAGTACCCTGTGGGCGCGATCCACGCGTTCGCGGGGTTGCAGCGCGATTGATTGCATTGTGCAGCTATCTGCTGCTGCACTGCTTCCGCGGCTTGCTGCTGGGCGAGAACGTCGCCTTGGGCGTTGTTGTCGGGGCTGATCGGATCGATCGAAAACTGGCACGTCGTGCCCGGCGGCAGCCCCGTCGTGTCACCGGCGACGAACGGGTCGGTGGCTTTCGGACCGCGCGCGAGGAATGTCAAATTCGGATCCGCGTTCTGGCTGTTCGGATTTCCCGGCATGAGCGCGAGGTCGGTGAAGATCTGCACGTACTCACTGCGCGGAAAATGTCCGCCGGTGCCGCTCCCGTTTTGCGACCACCAATGTTCGAAGTCGTCCGTGTGCGCGAACGGCTCGCTCAACGAATACAAATTCGGCGCGGGGATCGTGCAACTCGGATTCGACGCCGGACAGAACCCGCCCGTCTCGTATTGCTCGATGAACCACATGAGCCACGTCCAGTCCGACGGGCCGCCGAGCGCGCCGATGACGTCGAACTGATCGTTGTGTCGCAAGCCGAACGTCGCCGCGCCACCGCCTCCCATCGAAAATCCGATGACGGCGCGATGCGTGAGATGTCGCTTATGGTG
>JAICXU010000907.1 GCA_025934595.1 Polyangiaceae bacterium
ATCTTTTGTCCGGACATCAAGTAGCCGTGGAACACGAACACGAACGGGACCGGCTTCGACGCGTCGACGGACGGAGCAGGTACACGAGATACGTGCGCGTCGCGCCGTTCACGGTCACGCTTCGTGAAGAGAGGCCACGCGTTCCCGCGCGCAAGCCGCACGTGGCGCTCGCGCCGGCGTCGTCGCTCGTCCCCGAGTCGGCGCTCTCGATCGCGCCCGCATCGAAAAAAGAGCCGGAATCTGCGTTCTTTGCGCCCGCGTCGGAATCGGCGGTCGCGAAATTCGACGCGGAGCTCGAGCAGCCACCCACGAACAAAATGGCGGCGGCGAGGATGCCGCGCTTCGAAATCATCGCGGCGCGCTCGGTGGAACGCTGTCGGACTGCACGCAAGCCGACAAGTCCAGGAGCAAGAATTCGAGTGCCTTCTGTTGCGGCGTGAGACCGCCGCTGTCGAAATGACAATCGGAGATGCTCGAGACGCCGAGCCCCGACACATGGAGATCCGAGAACACGACGCGCCCGCATTGATCGGCGTCGGCGGCGGTCGTCGGCGTGTTGAACGACATGTATTCGACGTTCGAGCCGTTGTAGATCCATCGCGTCGACGGCGGGGTTTTCACCGAGCTCACGCTGTCGGCGTAGTCCGCGAGCTCGATCGAGCCGGGCGTCGTCGATGCGCCCACGTTGACGAGCCACTTCGCGAACGACACGCCTTTCGGAAACGATTGATCGACGGTGAACGAGGAATTTCCGGTCGCCCAGCTCGCGACGCCCGGCTTCCAGTTCGCGGTGGCGACGAAATCGGGGAGGCCCGTGATCGGCGGCGAGGTGCCCGGCGACGTGCCCTTGAACCAGAGGTAGTGATAGTGCGTCGCGAAGATGCGACCGCCTTCGCCCGCGTAGTCGTGCATGCCTTGCAGCATCGCGGCGCTTTTGTCACCGGGCGATTCGCCGCCTTCGCAATCGAGCAGCACCATGTCGTACGGTTTGAGCGTCGCTTCCGAGGCCCAGAGCGCCTGGTTTTCCGCGGCGGGGAACATGTGCACGTGTCCCGAGCCTCCCGCGCCATGCACGAACTCCGATGCATCGACGCCCATGCCCACGAGCAGACATTCGAGCGAATCGAGAATGTTCGCCGCGACTGCGATTTGCGGCATGTCGCCTTCGCTGCCATTCTTCGGAAGCGTGAGCGGCGCCGGCATCGCGTTGTCGGTGCATGCGTTCACGGCGATCGTGTACGTCCTTCGCCACTTGCCGACTTGCACGACGACGGGGACGTTCGCGTCGACCGGCACGTCGGTGAGCACGAACTTTCCATTTTCGTCGGTGAGCACGCTCGCGGCGGGATTCAAGAGCGTCGATCCGCAGCGATCGCAGGTGACGCCCTCTTGCAGCGCAGGGAGCGGCAAGGTCGACGGCACGTAGACGGCGACGTCGTAGAGAGGATTTTTTCCGGCCGGGTCGAAGACCTGTCCCGAGATCGTCGTCGTGCCTCCGCCCGCGCACGAAACTTTTTTGCACGCGAGGCCGACGCATCCTGCGTCGCCTCCGTTCGGGCCGCCGAGACCCGGTCCGACCGATCCTTCGCCGCTGCCGCCGTCATCTTGCGCGCCGTCCGAAAATCCCGAGCCCGATCCGTGGCTCGAGCAGCCGGCGGACGCGACGACGGCGACGAGCAGAGACGCGAGGCAGCACACGAGGAATGCGGCGGGCTTGACCATCGGCGGTTATGTGCCTTCAGGGTGCAAAAAGAAGGCAAGGTCGCGTACGATTCTACGAAACGCGGGTATTTGGCTGAGTCATTACGTCACGCCGTGTCGATCGCGTCGCCGGAGCTTCGCGCGATCCGCATGAAAAAAAGGTGTCTCGTGAGGCACGCGTGATGCTCGTTTTCCTCGACGACGTCTCGGAGGAAATCATGAAAGCTCGAGTGTTGTGGGTTTTGTCGCTTGCGTCGGCCTTCGCGGTCGGCTGCGCGCACGAAGAAACGGCTCGCGTCGGCGCGCCCGTTCACACGACGGGAATGACGACGTATCAGCCGAAGACGATGCCGACTCCGAAGACGACCACGCCGAAGTCGACCGGTAACTTGACGGTCTCCAGCGAGATCGCGGCCGCGTGCGGCATTCAATTCAACG
>JAICXU010000988.1 GCA_025934595.1 Polyangiaceae bacterium
GAGCGCGCGGAGACGGGGCTGGACGGCGAGCACGCGCTCCGGCGAATCGGTCTCGCCGACGCCGCACAACACTTGTAACATACACACGATTCCGGAGAGCGGGAGATCGCGTCCCCGCGGCGGACATGTCGCGATGTAGACGCCGACGTTGTATCCGCCTTTCGAGAGACGGCGCTCGACCTCGTAGAGAAGGCGCGTCTTTCCGACGCCGTGATCACCGCGCAGCGTGACGATTTTTCCATTTCGCTTCGTGGCGGTGGCGAGCACCTCGCCGAGCCGTCGCAGCTCCTCTTTGCGCCCGACGAAGCGACCGAACGTGTCGGCGGCGGCACGAACGGCCTTCACGACGGATCCCGAGAGACCGGTGCGCGGCGCGTCGCCGAGGCTGCCATCACGCGCGCCATCTCCGAGCGGCTCGAGCTCGAAGAGACCGCGAACCTGTCGCATTGCGGCCGCGCTGATCGCGCATTCGCCCGTGCATGCGCGCGCGAATTGGCGTGCGGTCGTGAGGAGCGTGACGAGGCGATCGTCTTCGGTGACGTCGCCGCCCGCCGTCACGTGAACGCGCGCGGTGTGCACTCCCGCCGAAGGGGCGCGACCATCCGGCGAAACGCCGAGCGCGCGCAGCGTGACGAGCGCGCATCGTGTGGCGACCTCGGTATCGCGGCCATCGGGATCGCCGAGGCCGAAGAGCGCGTCGATGTGCTCGGGCTCACGCTTCGCGATGCGAGCGCCGTAACGCGCGAGGATTCCGACTGCACGTTCCGCGAGCGCGTCGGAGTCGCGGCTTGGAAATTCGAGGACGAGCGCCGTCACTTCGCGACGCTCTCCCATTTCCGCGGCGCGCTCGAAGTGCATGCCACCACCGAGCGCAAACTGCGCGCTCGGCGTCTGCGAGAAAGCCATGCTCGATGGCGCGCGGCTCGGCACCTCCACGGGCGTTCGCTCCGCAGTCGCACCTTGCTCGGCCTCGAGCGCTCCGCCGGGGAGCTCGTGGGTCGCACCGTGCTCGTCGGCGCGAAATCGAGCCAAAAACTCGGACAATTCATGCGCGCCGAACCGAAGCTTCTGGCCGTACAAAAACGCGAGCACGGCTTCGTACATTCGTCCCGCGTCCGCGTAGCGATCGTTTTTTTCTTTCGCCATCGCCGTCTTCAGGATCGCGAGAAGATCCGCCGGCGCATCGGGGCGAAGCAACTCGACGGGCGGGTACTCGCATGCTTGCACGCGACGCAGCGTCTCGAACGAAGTGGGAGCGCTGAACGGATTCACGCCGGCGATGCATTCGTAGAGGAGCACGCCGAGCGAAAAGAGATCGCTCCGCGCGTCGACTTGCTCGCCGCGCGCTTGCTCGGGGCTCATGTATCCGAACTTGCCGTGCAGCTGCCGCGCGCGCGTGTCTTCCTCGGCGTTCGATTCGATCGCGCCGCGCGCCTTCGCGATGCCGAAGTCGGTGACCTTCACCTCGCCTTCGAGAGAAAGAAGGACGTTCTGCGGCGACACGTCGCGATGCACGATGCCGAGCGGTCGCATTTGCTCGTCGCGCCGGCGATGCGCGTGGTCGAGCCCTTTCGCGACCTCGGCCGCGACGAACGCGCACATCTCGAGCGGCAGCATCACTTGCTGACGGCGACATCGCGCGAGCAGCGTGGCGAGGTCGAACCCCGGCACGTACTCCATCGCCATGTAATAAGCGTCGGGTTGCTTCGAGCCGAGGACCTCCGCCGACGGCGCGATGCCGAGATCGAACACTTGAACGATGTTCGCGTGAGAGAGACGCACGGCGAGCTTCGCCTCGTGGATGAACATGTCGACGAACTCTTGGCTGCGCGCGAGCTCGGGCAAAATGCGCTTGATGACGAGGACTTTTTCGAAGCCTTCGACGCCGAAGCTCTTCGCCTTGAACACCTCGGCCATGC
>JAICXU010000864.1 GCA_025934595.1 Polyangiaceae bacterium
AAAAAAAGCCGAGCGCGCTCGCGTTCACGGCGCGCATCCTACTCGATCGGTTCGAGCGCCGCGGCGTGACTTTGGCCCGCGCGAGATGCGTTCGAAGGCGTCAGTGCAGATGTTTCGGATCGGCGACCTTGCCATCGGGCGTGAGACCTGCCGCATTCCAGCGCGCAGATTCGTCGGGCAAATCAGCCGGCTTCGGCGCCGTGATGTCGCGCAGCGTGACATGCGAGCCGCGTCCCGCGAACGGACCGTCGGTCGACGTCGCCACCTCGACTCGCAACGTCACGTTCGCATTTCCCGGCGCGTGAACACCGTCGAACGTGGTGCCGCGATCGCCCGTCGTGACTTTGCCGCCCTCGACTCGCGATGAAAAATATTTTGCGACCGCGCTCGGCGGAGGCGAGCCTGCGGCATACACGACGTCGACGAAGCGCCGCTCGACGGCCATCTCTTTCGGTAACGCAACTCCAAAAGCTTTTTCGGGGCCTTCGAGCAGCTCCCCCGGCGCGAGATGATCGACCGGCTTCACGCTCGCTGTCGTCGCGCCGGTCGCCGATGCCGAATCCGCGTCGTCCTTGTGACACGCGACGGCGAGCACGCACAGGGCGAGCGCACACACGTGACGCGCGTTCGGGAAAATCGCCTTCCGCGCGACGCTCGTAGCTACTCGACGATCGCGGCCCATGAATCGACAGTCGTAGCAGTTACCGGCGAAGGCAGGTTCACCGAGATGCTGAGCGGTTGCCCGCTCGCGTTCTGTCCGCCGACCTGCGCGAAGAGCGAAGGTTGGCTCGCCGTCGTGTTTTGCGCGAGATAGTGCGTCGCGCCGGGAACGTAGGAGTCGTTGACGCTCGTCGATGTGTCGGAGCACGTCGGTGTGATGTTGATCGAGACGCCAGGGATGATTTTTCCAGCGAACGGCGAGCTCGCGCTGCCTTGCGTCGGATCGTAGAAATCCGGCGCTGGGCTCACGAGTAAGGGATTGAAGCGCGGAATGCCGCCGAGATTGAGCGCGGTCGAGTCCCTCGGAATTTCGAAATCGCGTCCCCAGAGCTCCGGCGTTCCGAGCGTGCACACCGCCGTATTCGACGGCGCGGAGAAGGTTGCAAAATACAACGTTTCGTCGAACACGGCCATCGGGCCCGACACGCGCTGGCCGTTCGTGAATCGCAAGAACCAGTTCACGTTCGCGCGAAGCGACGTCGTGCCGCCGCTCGTCGAGAGCTTCTCCGTCGCCGAGTACACGAAGTTCGTACCCGTCGCCGTGAACGTTTCTTGGTCGCCCGTTGCAAACGAAACGACGACGTTGCCGACGTCGTTGATGGCAACCGTGGGCGCAACCGCGATCGGTTGACCGTCTTGCCACGGCGTCGTCGTGACGACGGTGGGGTCTGTGTTGTAGCTGTCGACGAAGAGCTCGCCCTTCCAATTGTCGGGGTTTTGGTTGCTCAAATCGAAGCGCCACATCGTGCCGTCTTGATCGCCGATGTACACCTTCTGCGCGATCGCGCCGACGTCGGTCGGATACACGACGGGCACGCCCGTCATCGGCGAATCGAGCGGCGTCGGGCGAAGATTGTTCGCCGCGATCAGCGCCGTCGGCGCGTCGGCGGTGCGCATGAACGTGCGGATGATCTCGCCCGTGTCGAGGCGCACGACCGAGAGCGAGCGTCCGTTGCCGCTCCAGCATTGCACTTGCGTGCGCGCAGGAAAGGCGCTGTTCGCGGGCATCGCCGTGCTCGCCGTCGAAAGAGGAGCGTCGTTCGTGTCGGTGTCGCGATCGCAAGGCGAGCTGCTCGTGGGCGAGCCGTCACGTCCGCCCGGCAAAATCGCGACGCCGATCTCGTGCGCGCCCGATCCGTCGCCGAGATCCGCGAAGACCGTCGTGATCGCGGGCGTTCCCGAATGCGCACCGAAGATTTGTTTCGTCGACGACGGCACCTTCGTGAGCTGCCACCGGAACTGCGGGCCGCCGCCTGCGACGACGGGCGTGCGAGCGTCGGGGTCGGTGACGTCGACGGCGTAGTAACCTTGCGCTCCGCTGCCATATCCCGCGACGAGCATCGTGTGCCACCGGGTCGCGTCACCGAGCTGCGTCGACGTCCGATCGAGCACGACGTCCTTCACGATCGGCGCGCCGTCGAGCATGAGCGTATGGCCCGACGGATATACCGAGAGCAGCTTCGGCAGGACGGCGGGCGGAAGCATGGCCCAAATCTCGTTGCTCTGCTGCGAGCTCACGTTCGTGTTGAA
>JAICXU010000483.1 GCA_025934595.1 Polyangiaceae bacterium
AAATCGGGCGTCATGAGGGGCTTGCACTGGTGATTTGACGCGCTAGTGTTCGGGCCCCGTGGGAATCGAAACGGGTCCGCGTAACTTCTTCTGAGGTCACGCGTAAGTCGGTCAGTCGGAGGATGAAAAGGTCATGAGAATCCACCAGGTCTTTACGCGCGGCAAGTTTGCGCGCTCGCTCGCGATCCTCGGTGTTTCCTTTGCGTTCATGGCGTGCAGCTCGTCGACTACGCAGGATTCCGGCCTTCAAGGGCCGGGCACCTCGCAGTCGAGCGCGGACACGAACCCGTACGGCGTTCCGTATCCGACCTCGAACATCGGCTACCTCGCGCGTCGCGGAGCGGTGGCCGGCAACGTCATCCAAAACTACAAATTCCAGGGCTACGCGGGCCCCGCCGACGGCAGCGCCATGACCGACACGTCGGCCGGCCTGAAGAACGTCGCCCTCGCGGACTACTTCGATCCCCAGGGCAAGCTCGGACCGAACGGCGTCGGCATCAAGGTGATTCACCTCTCGGTCGCGGCCGTGTGGTGTGGCCCCTGCAACGACGAGACGGATCAAACCTCGCAAGTCGCGGCAAGCCTCACCGAGCAAGGCGTCGTCTTCGTGCAAGCGCTCGACGACGGCGCGCAGCAGGGCACGCCGGCCACGCAAAACGACTTGGACACCTGGATCTTGAAGCACAAATCGAACTTCACCGAGATGCTCGATCCGGGGCTCAAGAACCTCGGCCAATTCTTCGATGCGGCCGCCGTTCCGTTCAACGCGAACATCGACGCGCGCTCCATGGAGATCCTCTCCGCGGGCGTCGGCGAGCCGCAGCCGTCGGTCCAAGCCGACGTGCAACGCTGGCTCACGTGGGTCAGCCAGAATCCGGCCACTGGCTCCTGACGCAGCAACTGATTGCGTTGAAGAGCTTCCACATTGAGCTTGGCGTGGCGGCGTGCGCTTTTGCGCTCGCCGCATGCGGGAGCTCGGATCAAAAAGGCGCGAACGACGCATCGAGCGCGTCGCTTTCGTCGGGAACCGTCGCGAGCGATTTTTCCGCGCAAGACACGAACGGCGCGACGCTGCATCTCTCGGACTATCTGAACAAGAACGTCATCCTCATCGATTTTTGGGCGACGTGGTGTCAGCCGTGCCTCGAAGAGATGCCGCACCTTCGTCGTCTTTACGATGCGAACAAAGCGAACGGGCTCGTCGTCATCGCGGTGTCGATGGACGGTCCCGAGACCGTGGCCGAGGTGCCGAGCTTCGCGCAGCGCAATCGCCTCACGTTTCCCGTCGTGCTCGATCAAGATTCGCACGTCGCTTCGATCTACAATCCGCGCAAAGCCGCGCCGCTCACGCTGCTCATCGATCGCTCCGGCAAAATCGTGATGGTGCACGAGGGTTACAATCCGGGCGACGAGCAAACGATTCAGGCCGAAGTGCAGAAAGCGCTCGCCGCGACGCCGCCTCCCGCGGCCGCTCCCGCGAGCGCAGCTCCCGCCGCGAAATAGATCGGTTTCGTGGTAGTTTCGCCGGCGCTTGAGGCGCGGCGCTCTCCTCCTTCTCGTGGTCGCGTGCGCGTCGCTGTCGGCGAATGCGAACGCCGCCGATTTGCCCGTCGTCGATGGCGCGCCGGTGCGGCTCGATCTCACCGAGACGTCGATCGTGTCGCAGCATTTCGACGCGCGCGAAGGCGAGGATCCGAAAGACAACGGCTACGGCCAGTGGATCAATCGTCTGAACGCCGCGCTCGCGTGGAAAAAGTGGACCGTCGGCATGCGTCTCGATTCGAGCGTGTATTGGCTTCGTCCCGAAGATCGCGACATTCGCTCGCTCTATCCGAACGACGCGGGAAATTCCGATGCGCTGAAAGGTGACATCAACAACGTCGACTCCGACGGCACCTCGCGATTTCGAAATTCGATCTACCCCGCGAAAGTATGGGCCACCTACCAATCGCCCACGCTCGAGGCCACCGTGGGCGATGCGTACGTGCAATTCGGACGCGGCCTCACGCTCTCGATGCGCAAGATCGACGACCTCGGCATCGACAACACACTGCGCGGCGCGAAGGTCGCGTACACGAACGATCCGATCGGCTTCACGCTCGTCGCGGGTCTCGCGAATCCGTCGCGTGTCGACGAAGCGACGGGCCGCGCGCTCTTCTTGCCCGAGCCGCTCGCCGCCGATCCGGTGACGGGACGCGTCGCGAAATCTCCGCAGCCGCTCTTCGGATCGGATCGCATCGTCGGCGCGGAGATCCAAGCCGGCCGTGGCTTGCCCGTCGTGCTCTCGACGCACGTCGTGCGTCTCACGCGATGCGCGCCTTATAGCTATACGCCGAGCGGACAGGTCGACGACGGCACGTTCGATGCGCCCGTCGGATCGTGCACGCCGCAAGACACGGAGACGTGGCTCTCGTCGTTGCCATCGGGCGCGGGGCCGGCGCTCAATGCGAGCGAGATCGAGATGGCGGGCCAATCGCTCGAGATCCCGAACATCTTCAAACACGGCCAAATCTACGTCGAAGCGGCCACGCAGCGTCGCCATCACGACGACAATCCCGACGACCCGTACGCGAACGGAAACGCGATTTACGGATCGTTCGCGGGCAGCGTGGGTCCTGTCACGAACACGCTCGAAGTGAAGAGCTACCGAAATTTCTATCCGCTCGCGGGCGCCGTCGACGGCACGCGCGCGTCGGCGTTCAACAACATCGTGTACTCGACGCCGCCCACCGCCGAGCTCCTCACGCAAGACAACGAATACGGATTTTTCAATGCATGCGTGGACGGCGGAAGGCTCCGCACCGACGTGCGCGTGTCGGACGGCCTGCTCGTCTACGGACAAGGCGAGTACTTCCACACGAAGAGCGAGCAGGGAAACGGCAACTGCGACGAAAAAGGAAACACCGTCACGTCGGCGACGAATCCCGACAGCGTGCACGACAACGTGTGGGACGGCCTCAGCGGGATCGAGTGGAGCTTCGACGACGACCGATCCCACGTGCTCGCATCCACGGGCGTGCGCGACGATCACAAAGTCGACGGCACGCCATTTTATCGGGAGCTCCACTTCGAGTACACGGCGTCGAAGCACATCGCCGGACCCTATTCGATCGAGCTCACGGGACAGCATCGCCTTCGCTACGAGCAAGACGCGAACATCCACGCCGTCGAAGGAAACCTGCCGTGGCACGAAGGACAGAACTACGTGGCGCTCCAGACTTCGAAGTGGGTGCTCGCGCAAGGCTTCGAGTACACGACGAAGGTGGGCCTCCCGACCTACTACTTCAACGGGTCGATCCTCTATCGCTTCACGGAGAAGTCGAACATTCGCGTGCTCGTGGGACAGCAGCGCGGCGGTTTGAAATGCGTGAGCGGCGTGTGCCGCATTTTTCCGGCCTTCGAAGGCGCGCGAGCAGAGCTCACCCTGAGGTTTTGATCTTGAGACGGGACATGCAGCGCGGGAAATATTCGTTCGCAGTCTTCATCGGGCTAGGTCTCCTTTGCTGCGAGCCGCCGGTTCATCCGAAGCACGAGGGCGCAGGCGACGAGCTTTGCGGTGCGAGCTGCAGTCGGCAGGCGGCATGCGATCGAGCTCTCGATCGCAAAGAGTGCGTTGCCAAGTGCGAATCACAAATCTCGCCGCGCGCCATCTACTATAGCGAGACCTTCCTCACCGAGCTTCGCGCCTGTTCCGAACGACAATCGTGCAGCAACGACGTGAAAGGCGACATTCGCGCATGTGAGAAAGACGTTCGAGATCGGCTCGCCATTTCGCCGGCTGCACAGGCTTATTGCGAAAAAGCGCTCGCAAAAGATCATGTGTGCGGCACCGGTCACATGGATACGGCGCACTGCTCGTACAACGCGAAGATTTACTCCGACGCCATCTTGGGGCAGCTCTCCGACTGTCTCGACGATCCGTGCAAACACTATGGACGCTGCACGTACGCCGTCCTTGGCGAGGACC
>JAICXU010000677.1 GCA_025934595.1 Polyangiaceae bacterium
GCACGTCGCCTTCGAGGAACCGGTGCTTATTCAGCCCGAGCTTGGCGGCGACGCGCGTCGCCATTTCGATGCGACGGCCGTTCGGATCGACGCCGGTGATCGCGCGGCGCGGATGCATTTGTCCGAAGTACGCGGCGAAGAGACCGAAGCCACAGCCGACATCGAGGATCTTTCCTTGATCGGTGAGCAAGAGATCCATGACGCTGAGGAGCTTCGTGCGCAGGATCGAAAAACGGATGCGCGCATACGCCCGCTCCACGAAAGGAAGCGCGTCCGCGATGTTCGCCACCGCTTCGCGACCGAAAACCTCCGGCGCCTCGAATAGCGCGCAGGCCTGTCGCGCGTCCAGCCGGGCGGGCGCCACGCGATGCGACGAAGGCGGCGGGAGCGCGTCGTGCTCGCGCGCGTCCTGAAGACCCACGGGCGCGTCGACATCACGAACGGTGTTCGGTGACTCCACGATCTCGGGCGTCGATCGAGCGGCGGCGCGTTCCACGGACGTGACATCGCAAGGGGACGCGCCGTCGTCAAGGAAGCCTTGGTGCGCCGACCCCTTTCGCCTTGACGTGAGCGGTTTATGGAATAAGTATTCCGTCTCATGGGTCGCCCTGCTGCCGCCGATGCCGCTTCATCATTGGCCGATAAAAAGGCTGCGATTCTCGGTGCTGCGCTCGCGATGTTCGCGGAGCGTGGATACCACGGAACGTCGATTCCGGATGTCATCACCCGCGCAAAAGTCGGCGCGAGCACGCTTTATCGTTTGTATCCGAGCAAAGAGGCGCTCGTGAACGCCGTGTTCGTGCGGGCGAAGGAGCGGCTCGAAGCCGCGCTCACGCGCGGTGAGCTCACGCCGGCGCCGCGTCCCGAAGATCCGCGATCGTACTTTCGCGCGCTGTGGAATCGTCTCGCCCGGTTCGCGCGCGAAGAGCCCACTGCATTTCATTTCCTCGAGCTCCAAGATCACACCGCGTACCTCGACGCGCAGAGCCGCGGGGTCGAGCTACGCGTGCTCGGTCCCATCTTCGCTGCATGCAGTGAGCTGCAAGCCCTCGGCATCTTCACGCGCGACGTGGGCGCAGACGCGATCATGGCGTTCATTTGGGGATCGTTCGTCGGTCTCGTGAAGGCCGAACGCACGGGCTACATCAAGCTCACCGAAGCGACGTTCGCCGCCACGTGCGACGCCGCATGGCGCGCGTTCGCGGCGCCCACGAAATCGTATGCCGCTCGCAGATCGTGAGCGCCACAAAGGAGACCGTCATGCAAACGACAACGCACACGAAACACCAGCCGCTCTCGAAGACTTCACGCTCGATGTCGCTCGCGGATCTCGCGGAGCTGTCGGCGGCCGATCTCGATCACATGTACGCCCGCGGAAAGTGTCCCGCGTCGATCGACGACGTCTCCGGCTTGCCGCGCGGCCGCATGCTCGCCGTGCGCGGGCTCGGTCGAGGCGCCGCCAGCACGCTGATTCGTCGCTTCGCCGGATCCGCGGGATTTCCCTGGGGCGGCAAGACGTTCGTCGGCCACGGAAAGCACGGCGAGGGCGTGAATCGCATTCATCTCGGCGGTCGTCACACGCTCTTCCTGTTCAAGCTCGCGATCGGACCGAGCGTCGTCGACGGCGAGAGCGCGGTCATTCTCGATTACGACTTGCCGGACAACCCTTGGGTGATTCGCCAAATCCACGACGAGGTCCGCGAGGTCGCGCCAGGGCTCTTGATGGGACCGGCGATGTGGAAGACGAAAGGCACGCCCGTGCTCGTTTTGTGGTTCGCGCTCGACCTCGCCGATCCCGCCGCGCCGGTCGGGGAGACGACGGCCGAGCGTCTCGCGCGCACGTCGAACGAGGCGCTCGCGTGACCGGAGACGGCGCTCGACGAAATGCGCGCGCTCGTCGCGCATGGCGTTGGGATCACGCGCACGTGCTCGTGACCGGCGCCGCGGGCGCGATCGGGTCCGCGGTTGCACGAGCGATCGCAAAACGTTCTCGAACGGCGACGCTGTCGCTCGTCGACGTATCGCAAAATGGCTGTGCGTCGCTCGCGCGCGAGATCGGAGGAGAGGCGCGCGCGTTCGGGTGGGATCTGGCGAAGCCCGACGATCTCCCCGCGCACGTGAGAGCGCTCGTGCGAGAGCGCGGTGACATCGACGCGCTCGTCAACTGCGCGGGCATCATGGAAGTGCAATCGATCGCGACGATGCCGTGGGAGATCGGCGCGCGTGTCATCAAGATCGATTTCGAGAGCCCGATGCGCCTGATGTCGCTTTGCGTGCCGTCGATGATCGCCCGGAAAAAAGGGGTGATCGTGAATGTCACGAGCATGGCGGGCCGCACCCCGCTGCGCGGTTGCACCTACTATGGTGGCGCGAAGGCAGGGCTCACCATGGCGTCGGAGATCGCGCGCATGGAGCTCGAGGACAAGGGCGTGCATGTCGTCACGGTGTTGCCGGGGCCGGTTCGCTCCGCGCTCGAGGCGCATGCGCGGGCCGCATTTCCGGAGTCCGCCGTCACGCGTTTCATTCCGACGGGCGAGCCCGCGCCACTCGCGGCGCAGATCGTTCGTGCTTGCGAAGAGAATCGAGCGCGCGTCGTCTATCCACGCTTCTACGACGCCGCGGATCGCATGCCGTCGCTCGCGACGCGCGCGACCGAACTCCTGTCGCCGCATCCGAAAAACTGAAAGACGCGCGATCAGCCGCCGTCAGGACAACCCGCTGGGTTCGAGCCGTCGTCGAACGCGGAGCAGTACACGCATTGCGACTCGACGCAGCGAGCGCGTCCGAGGAACGGGCATCCGCAGGCAGAACGTGCGTTGGCCACGGGACCTAGCGCGTCTTCGTAGGCGCTCTCGGCGCTCGCACTGATCGCGGCGCCGCCACACATGCACTGATTTTCCGTGCAGAGATGACCGACGGTGACGTTGATGCAATCGTCGTCGTTCGCGCACGAAGTGTCGAAGCTCGACGTCGACAC
>JAICXU010000644.1 GCA_025934595.1 Polyangiaceae bacterium
ACCTCACCGATGCGTACCAACCCAAGGACGACACGAGCAAAACCCCGCTTTATCATTACGCGGGCGCCGCCCTTCGCTTTGCGAAAAGGATCTTCGGCTGAACGGGTACCGGTGACAAAGGAGGCAGAGTGTATTAAGACCGGCGCACCATGGCGTCGCATTCGAGAACGAGCGCACGAGGCAATTCGGGCGGCGGAGGAGCACGCATCGGATCGGGCGCGAAGATCCGCGGGCGCGTGAGCGGCTCGGGAGATCTCACCGTCGACGGCAGCATCGAAGGCGAGGTCTCCGTGCGCGGAAACCTCGTCGTGAACGAATCGGGCAGCGTCAAAGGCGACGCGGTCGACGCCGACAGCATCACCGTCGCCGGCACGCTCGAAGCGGACGGCCAAGTCACGGGGCAGCTCCGCGTGCTCGTCGGCTCGCGCGTGCGATGCAACGTCAAAGGCGGCATCGCGCTCGACGAAGGCGCGGAATTTTCGGGCCGAATCGACGCCGATTTCGATTTACCGCCGGAGCTCGAAGGCGGCGGACACTCGGGACGACGTGGTCGCAACTGATTCAAGACGCGCGAGAAAATAGGGAGACATCATGGCGAGCACGGTCATCGGCGCAGGCATCACGATCGACGGCGAAATCACGACCGACGAAGACGTCGTCGTGGAGGGCACGATCCGCGGCAAGCTCACGGCGAAAGATTCGGTCTCGATCGAGGCGGGCGCTGTCGTCGAGGCCGACGTGATCGGCGGACCGCTCACGGTCGCCGGCACTGTCACGGGCAACATCACGTCGAGCGATCGCGTCGACCTGCAAGGCGGAGCCAAAGTGATCGGCAACGTCAAAGCCACCCGCATCACCATCGCCGACGGCGCCCAGTTCAAGGGCAACGTCGATATGGACGTGTGAGCTAGCGCATGGCGAACGACGTAGCGATTTTGGGACGATCGACGCACGTGCGCGGCCGCGTGACCGGCGCGGCGAGCGTGGAGATCGCGGGACGCGTGGACGGCGAGGTCGACGTCTCGGGTGACGTCACCGTCGAAGCGGGCGGTCTCGTCAGTGCGAACGTGACGGGGCGAAGGCTCGTGATCCGCGGCGCCATCAAAGGCGATTTGAACGGGTCGGAATCGATCGCGCTCGAAGACGGCGCGAAGGTCGTCGGCGACGTCCGCGCGCCGCGCATCGCGATCGCACAAGGCGCGCTTCTTCGCGGCTACGTGCAAACCGCGAACGGCGGATCCGCACCGCGTGCAAAAGCCACGACGGCATCACGCGGCGCCGTGCCTCCGCCTCGCGCATCGACCCCGAAACACGTCGAGCACAAACGCGAAGTCGAAAAACCGAAGGCGGCCGCTCCGGCGCACAAGGCCAAAGCTCCGCCGCCGCCGGTCGTCCCCGCGCTGAAGAAGGGCGCGAAGGGCGCCCGTCGGGTCGGCGCCATCGCCGGCATGTCGAAAAAGCGCTGATTTCGGCTGCGAAATACGTGCAAGATACAACCAAATCGAAAGCGCGCCTCCTCGAGCTCCTCGCGACGCTTTCGTACAAAAAAGGCACCGTCACGCTCGCGTCAGGCAAGACGAGCGATTTTTTCATCGACTGCAAGCAGACGGTGCTCACCGCCGAAGGTCACGCGCTCGTCGGTGAGCTGATGCTCGACGTCCTTTCGTCGATGCCGGCCCAGAAAAAAATTCAGGCGGTGGCGGGCGTCGAGCTCGGAGGCTGTCCGCTCGCGAGCGCCGTCGCGCTCATGTCGTCGCTCCGCGGCACGCCGCTCGACGCGATCTACGTGCGCAAAGAAGCGAAGGATCACGGATCGCAACGCCTCATCGAAGGCGGCACTCGTCTCGAAAAAGGCGCGCGCGTGGCGCTGCTCGAGGACGTCGTCACGACGGGCGGATCCACGCTGAAAGCAGCCGAAAAATTGAAGGCGGCAGGTTTCGAGATCGCGGCCGTCGTCGCCTTGGTCGATCGACTCGAAGGCGGACGCCAAGCGATCGAAGCGGCGGGTTACGCCGTCACGTCGCTCACCACGCGAAACGATTTCATTCGCGACTGACGCTGATCTCGAGCTCGCCGGACTCGGCGGGCATGACATGCACCGTGCGCGGCTTGCAGCACGACGGGCAGTCCTCGACATAGGTTTGATGCTCGCCACCGCCTTCGTCGACGATGACGGAGGTCACTTCGCCGCAAAAGGGACACGGCAAGTCGGCGTGCGAGCTCAACGTGCGACGCGACGGTCGTTCCCGATCCCGATCCTTCGTGCTCATGATCGCTCTCCTTCGAGCGCGCAGGCTTGCGCGCGTCTAGCTCAGCTCAGCGCATACGCGCTGATGAGTTCGTGATTCTCGAAGCAAAGAGTTCGAAGAAAGCGCCGGTCCAAAGTAGAATGAGAGCATACCTCCCGGCCTCTTTGCGAGCCCCACCGGACTCGAAAAAAGGAGCAGGGCGCGCAAAAAGAGTAGTGTGGAAAAGAAGGAGCGAACGGCCTTGGCAGGCGATAGACGAATCGACGTTCTCAGCGACTCGACGGGAGAAACCGCCGAGAAGGTCGTTCGCGCGGCGATGCTTCAGTTTCCGCATTCGGGCGCCAAAATCTTTTTGCACACCCGCGTGCGCACGAAGGAAGCGGCAAAGCCCGTGCTCGAGCGTGCGGCCCGGGAAGGCGCGCTCGTCGTTTTCACGGTGGTGAGCCCCGAGCTTCGCGAGTTCATCCACGCGCAGAGCCACGAGCTGAAAGTGGAAGCGCTCGATCTCATCGGCTCGCTCATCGGCAAGCTCGCTCTCTTTTTGGAGAGAGACCCGATCAACATGCCGAGCGGCATGCTTCCCTTGTCGGACGACTACTTCCGCCGGATCGAAGCGGTCGAGTTCACGGTGAAGAGCGACGACGGCAAAGAGCCGCGCAATTTCAAAAAAGCCGATCTCGTGCTCGTCGGCGTGAGCCGCACGTCGAAGACGCCGCTCTCCACGCTCCTCGCGCAGCGCGGGCTCAAGGTCGCAAATTCGCCGATCGTGCTCGGCATCGCGCCGCCGCCCGAGCTCGAGGAAGCGAAGCAAGATCGCATCGTCGGTCTCACGATCC
>JAICXU010000892.1 GCA_025934595.1 Polyangiaceae bacterium
AATGATCGCGACCATCGCCTCGCCGACGATCGACGCGGCCGCGACCGCGCAAATGTCGCTTCGCTCGAAAGCGGCTAAAAATGGCTCTTTCGTGACGACGTCGACGCTGGGCAGCGCTTTCTTCAGGGTGGCGATGGGCTTCATGAATCCGCGCACGACCACCGGCTCACCGTTCGTGATGCCGCCTTCGAGGCCACCCGCGTGATTCGACGGTCGCGTGAACGCTTTCTTCTTCTCGTCGTAATGAATCGGATCGTGCACCGTGGATCCGCGCCTGCGCGCCGCGTCCTCGCCATCGCCGATCGCGACCGCCTTGATCGCTTGAATGCTCATCATCGCTTGCGCGAGCCGGCCGTCGAGCTTGCGATCCCAATGCACGTGGCTGCCGAGGCCCGGCATCACGCCCGTCGCGACGATCTCGAAGATGCCGCCGAGCGTGTCGCCCGCGTGCGACGTGGTGTGGATGGCTTGCTTCATTTTTTCTTCGGCTTCGGGGTCGGCGCACGCCAAGTCCGACGAGCGCGCGATTCGCTTGATTTCAGCCAGATCCGCGATCTCCTTCGCTTGCACGTCGCCGATCGAAATCACGTGACCGAAGACGTCGATGCCGACCTCCGCGAGCAGCTTCTTCGCGACGGCGCCGACGGCGGTACGCGCTGCGGTCTCGCGCGCGCTTGCCCGCTCGAGGATGTCGCGAAGGTCTTTGCGATCGTATTTCAGACCGCCCGACAAATCCGCGTGTCCCGGCCGCGGCCTCGTCACCGCTTCGGGTGGCTCGGCAAACGGCTCTGCGCCCATGCGGCCTTTCCAGCTCGCGTGGTCGCGATTTTCGATCGCCATCGCGATCGGCGATCCCAAGGTTTTTCCGCCTCGGACGCCGCTCGTGATGTCGACCTTGTCGCGCTCGATTTTCATGCGCCCGCCGCGGCCATAGCCTTGTTGCCGTCGCGCGAGATCTCCGTCGATGTCGCTCGCGAGAAGATCCATTCCGGAGGGCACGCCTTCCACAATCGCCACGAGCCGCGGTCCGTGCGATTCTCCTGACGTGATCCAGCGCAGCCGACTCATCAGGGCCGCGAGCGTAGCATTCGACAAGTACGAGGGTCTCGGGAACGATTTCGTCGTCATCTCGGCCACGGATGAGAATGCGATCGATCGAGAAACGGCTCGGCGAATTTGCGATCGTCGATTCGGCATCGGCGCCGACGGCGTCTTGCTCGTGCTCCCGCCGAAAAATGCGGCAAACGTCGCGCGCATGCGTGTCGTGAACGCCGACGGATCGATCCCCGAAATGTGCGGGAACGGCCTTCGCTGTGTCGCGCTCCACGTCGCGCGATCGGGCGCGAACGCCGACGGACCCTACGAAACCGACGCCGGTCTTCGTGCATGCGAGGTCGACGCGAGCGGCGACGACACGCTCGTCACCGTCGACATGGGCACCGTGAAATCGCTCGGGCCGAAGACGATCGACGTCGAAGGCGACGCGATCGAGGTGGGGATCGGCGACGCCGGAAATCCGCATGCGATTCTCTTTCGCAAGGCAGACGATGCGATTCCCGCGCATCGCGGCGTCGACGTTCTCGGACCCAAGATCGCCGTGCACTCCGCATTTCCCGAAGGCGTGAACGTGAATTTTGCGCTCCTCGACGAGAAGAAGCCGAACGAGATCGACCTCGTCGTGTGGGAGCGTGGCGTCGGCCGCACGCTCGCGTGTGGAACCGGCGCTTGTGCGACCGTGGTTGTCGGATGCGACAGACAATTGTTGAAATGGGCAACCCCGATCCAAGTCCACTTGCCCGGAGGCACCCTCGAGATCACCGCGGAGCGCGGCGGCACGTGTCGCATGCGGGGACCGGCGCACCATGTTTACTCGGGAAAAATAGGCGAATGAGACCTCGCGCAGAAATTGGAGCGCTCGTCGTTTCGAGCGACACCGAGATCCTCGGAATTTGCGGGCGCGCGCTCACGGCGAGCGGAGACAGCGCCTATGCGGTGATGGATTTGGCGGAAGCCATCGCGATGGCGACGAGCCGTGACACGTCGATCGCGTTCATCGACGTCGCGCTCGCGGGAACGGGCGGCCTCGCGCTCGTGCATCACCTTCTTGCCGTGCGCCCTGACGTCTCGATCTACGTGATGTCGACGCAGGACAAGATGGGCAAGGCGCTCGAAGGCATCGC
>JAICXU010001141.1 GCA_025934595.1 Polyangiaceae bacterium
CGACGAACGGCGTGGCGGCCCAGCTCGACGCCGGTTACGTGGTCGCCGGCGCGGACTTCGGCGGCGTCGGGCTCCAAAATGCGCTCGCTTTCGTGAGCGCGCGCGGCGACGCCGGCACCGCGATCGTCAATGACAACCCCGTCGGCAACACGGAACGGCTCACGAGCGTCGCTCCCCAGACGGACGGAAAATTTCTCACCGTCGGCTTCGGCGGCGGAACCTTCACCGACATCGCCTATCTCTATCGCATGGTCTCGCCCTCGAGCGCCGACGTCGCGTTCAACGACGGCGGCATCGTGGAATTCGAAACCGGCGGAATGCCGGGAGACCCGCCGAAGATTTTTTTCCACGACGTGACCACGTTGCCCGACGGACGCATCGTCGTCGTCGGATCCGAAGCAGGCGGCGGCGTCATCGTGATGCGATTCTGGCAATGATGCCGATCGCAGATCACTCGTAAATAGAAGCCTATTTTACATCGAGCCGTGGAGCGATAGCCCCCCGCCGCCGAGAAGCGGCATCGGAGAGAGGCCGACGGTCGCCGTTTGCGATCGCTCGACCGCATGATCTTTCGGCGCCGTGATCCAGAGGACCGCACCTGCGCCGGCGACGATCACTCCGCCGACGATGAACACGTTCGAGAGCGTGGCGAACGTATTGGCCGAATGGCTGTCGTCATAACCTTGCTGCGTCGTGCAGACGTTCGTGTCGTGCGTGCAGCCTTCGGTGAAGGCGTTGCTCCACTTCGAGCTCGCGACCAAACCGAAGACGGCACCGGTGACGACGACGGCAGCGCCGACGCCCACGCCGATCATTCCGACCGGCTTTTGCCAGCTCGACTTCATTTCTTGCTGGCCTCGATCTTCGATCGGCTTCGGCTGCACGGGAGCGAGCACGAGCGCCGGTACTTCGACGGTGACCGATCCTTTCTCCGCGACGTCGACATCTTGGGTCCACGTCGTGTAATTCGGCGCCGACGCCTCGATCGTGACCTTGCCGGGATCGACGGGAACCGCGAGACCGAACGCGGCCGCGTCGATCGCCTCACCATTTCGCTTCACGACGAGCCCCGGGATCTCGGTTGCAGGCGCGACGTTCACGACGAGATGCGAAAGAAGCGGCTCGAGATTTTTTGCGTGCTCGTTCGCGTAGGCTTCGCGATCGGGTTCCATGTTCTTGTGCGAGAACGCCGCGACCTCGCTCCACAGCGCCCACGCGCTCGCGGTCTTGCCGATTTTTTCGTAACACTCGGCGAGCTTCCCGCGCGTGCCGATGCCGCTATAACGCTTCAAGCTCGCTTCGAACTTCGGGCACGCCTCGTTGTAATTGCCCGCGCTCTCGAGCTTCATTCCGTCTTCGAAGAGGACGCGCGCCGCCGCTTGATCCTCCGCGGTCTGCGCGAACGCGGCGGGCGCAGCGAGGAGGACCAGCATCAAAGGTGCTGCGGCGGCACGAAGCCTCATGTTCTCACCGTCGGGTTCATTCGGGACGATCGAAGAGACCGCCGGTCGCTGCCGGCGGC
>JAICXU010000590.1 GCA_025934595.1 Polyangiaceae bacterium
ACTTCGGATCGCTCCCGAGCTTCGAGGAGTGAGCCACAACATACCTACTGGTAGATCTACCAGGACATCCATTAGGGCATCATGATGCGACCGGGCGCGTCGTTCGCTCCGGCGGTCGTGTGGCAATTGTCGCAGTTGCCGTCGGTTTGCGGGGTGATCATCTCACGCGTCTTCGATCCGACTTTGACGAGCGCGGTATACGGCGTCGCGATTTTGAAGAATCCGACCGCATCGTCGTGCTCGAAGTTGCCCGACGCGCTGACCGAGAGATCCGTCGTGCCGCCGTTTTTGTCCGTGATGACGACCGTGGCTCCCGCGACTCCGTAGCAGTCGTCCGGTTCATGCGCGGTCGGATACACGGTGCCCGCCATGTCGAATTGCTTGCCGCTCGCCTCGCCTCCGAACGAATGGCACGTTTGGCATTCGCTTCCGGGCTCCATGTCGGAGGATTTTTGATCACCGAGCGTCCACATCGTTCCGCTCGTGCAGACCGTCGGCGTGTCGTAGATCGCGGCGTCGGGCAAGAGCCCGCCATCGCGCGGCGGGGGCGCGCTCGTCGAGCCGTCACTGCTACTGCCACTGCCGCCGTCGGTTCCGGATCCGGAGCTGCTCCCGTCCGTGCCGCTACCGCCGGAGCCCGCGCCGTTCGTGCCGGGTTCGCCAGTCGGCGAGCCGTTGCTCCCGAATCCCGTCGGCGCAGTTCCGCACGCGCCGGCACCAGCGCACGCGATGCCGATGGCGAACGAAAAAAAGAAACCTCCTCGAACGCATCGATGGGATCGCACGCCCTCAAGTACCCGACCCCCTCACTCGGCAGGCAGCTCTCGTCACTTTTTTTTGCAAGCGAGAGGCAAAATGTAAAAAGACAAAATTGTGCGCGACTCTCCGCCTTTCGCGGCCATAGTTCACCGCGAAAGGTGACCCCCATGCGCGCTCTCTTTCCTTGCGCCGCCGTCTTCGCGGCAACTCTCGTGTGCAGTGCTTGCGGCGACGTAGGCGATCCGCTCGGCGGCCCCTACGGCGGAACGACGAGCAATCCTGGGCCTTCCGGCAACACGTCGGGATCTTCCAGGTCGGATACGCCGAGCGTCACCACGAGCGACGACGGCGGAACGACATCGAAGGACGCCGGATCGGTCAGCGCGAAAGACAGCGGCGCGAGCAGCAGCGACTCGGGCACGACGACCACCACGCCCACGTGGACGGATCTCTACGACGGGTACCTCGCGTCCGGCACCGAAGGACGCTGCGGCGACAGCGGATGTCATTCGCAAATGCGATCGCCTTCGAACGCATACACTTGGCTGCAGAGCAAAAATCAGATCAACGGAAAGAGCTCGGCGATCGGCGATCCGTCGAGCTCGGTCCTTTCGTGGATGGGCGGATCGATGCCACCACACGGCCCGAGCTCGGACGCGGCGTCCACGAGCGCGTTCGAAGCATGGACGGCCGCCGGAGCGCCAAACGACTGATCTACCATCGAGCGGCCGAAAGCGTGCGCGTGGATCAGCGTACCTGCTCGACACCACCGTCATCGAGCAGATCGTGTCCCATACCTTCGGGGACCGGCATGGCACATTTGCCGAACCACGATTGGAGGGTCGTCATTTCATCGGACGTGAGCGGCGGCGCGGTACCGTAAGGCATGTGTGGCAACCCGTCCGGAGCGATGACCTCGGACATGCGCTGCCATTTGCGCTTGCTGGTCAAACCGAACTGTTCCTGGGTGTCCTCGAACGAAACCAGGGGGAAGGGCGCATGATGCTGCGGCGGACCGGAGTGGCAGCCCTGACACTTGTCGACGAGGACAGCGTTGACGTCGTCCGGTAAATCACCCGTTGTCGGCGTCGCGGTCGGATCGCACGAGACTGCGCCCTCGCTCGAGGCGCTCGAGGCGCTGCAGCTCGTGACCGCGAATAGGAGGATGCCCATTAGAGGGGCGGCCACACCAAGGATCGATTTCATCGTCTACTACATCGAGCAAGTCGTGGATGCATTGCCCGCGTCATCGGGCGCGAGATCGCCGAGACAATGATCGGGCGGATCTACCGATCCCTCCTGCACGTGATAGAGGAGGCAAGCGACTTGTTTCTCCGTCTGCAGCGTCGTGTCGGTGACGTTGAAGGTGGCGGTGTCCGGGAACATCGCGCACGTCGTCTTGCACGTCGCGAGGTCCGGGTAGACGGCGGCGGAGTTCGCAGCGGTGCAATACATCATCGCGATCTGGCAAAACCCGTCGCAGTCATTTCCGCACTTCCCTGCTCCGCCGGGCCCGGCTGCAGTGCATTGCGTAGCGTCCGAAGCGGCGGCGGTCGCTGCATGCGCTCGACATCCGAGCGTGTTGCCCGACGTGTCCGCGGCCGTGCCCACGGGATACGCCTTGCAGCTCGCAAGACACTGATCCGCGGAGGTGAATTGCTGATGGTCGGCCGTGCACGCGCTCATGATGGAGGTGCAATACGCTGCGCACGTCGGGGCGCCGCCCGCACCGCCGTCTCCGCCGCCTACTCCGGTGTCCGTGCCGCTACCGGCGTCGGTCGCGCCCGTGGTACCGCTGGAGGAGCTGCTGCAACCTGCGGCTACCAAAATCGCTGTGGCGATCGATGCAAAGACGAAGCTTCGAAGCATACGTGAGACTCCTCGGTGAGTTGGGATCGCGTGGGACCCCTGAATGGGCGGCAGAACCTGGCACTCGAGAAGTCGCTCTTCAACGACTCGTTTGGAAACGACCGTTGCCGTTTTCCGATGGCTCGCGACGCGATGAAAGCATTCCGTGCGTAACCGCTCGCGCCGCACGACGTACTCTCGCGAGTGCCTCAGACGACCGCGCTCACGCAGATGCGCATCAGCGACATTCTCGCGTTTCTGGCGGTAAAATCATGCGGCTCGTTCACGGGCGCCGCGCGCGAGCTGCGCGTCACCACATCACAGATCAGCAAAGCGACCACGCGGCTCGAGCAGCAGCTGCACGTGCGCCTGCTGACGCGCGGTGCGAAAGGTGTGACGTTGAGCACCGAAGGAAAGCGTGTCGCGCCGGCGATGGAGCAGATCGTCTCACGTCTGCGTCAGCTCGGTCGCGAGGATGCGGACGGCGCTTCGGAGCTCACCGTCGCGGCGCCATCTTGGCTCGTGACGCAACTCTTGCCGTGCATCGCGAGCGCGCATCCGGAGCTCCGCGTGCGGGGCCTCGAGCTTCCCCCGGCGTTGATTCGCGCGTACGCGGCCGAGAATTTCTTCGACATGACCTTGCTCACGCGCGACGTCGAGCGATTGCCCGGAACATGGAATCACATGCACGTCGGTGAGGTCCGCAAGGCCCTCTTCGCGCGTCCCGCCTTCGTTCAAACGCTCGGCGCCGCTCCGCT
>JAICXU010000627.1 GCA_025934595.1 Polyangiaceae bacterium
CATCGCGATCGAGACGCCGCCGAAGAATGCCATCCTCCCCGATTTCGATCGCGAGCGCTTCGTCCTCGACGTCTTCCGCGCGCGCGAAAATGGCGAGAAAAACGCGCTTTCGCGGATCGGGCGCGCGACGGTCGATCGCGGCGGAGACATTTTCTTCACGCCGAACGCCGCGTTCGATCCTCGCCGCAATCGGATCGGAATCTCGCCGGCGCTACTCCTCGGAGCCAGGCTGCCGGAGCACGCGGATGCTGTCGAGCTCGGTACGCTCGGAGCGATCGTGGGACATGAGCTCGTGCATGCCTTCGATCGGACGGGCTCACGCTACGACGCGGAAGGCACGTTCGACCCGACGGGCGCCGGCGACGCCGAGCCGACCCTCGAAACCGAAGCGATCCCACGCGATCTCGATGCCGCGCACCTTCGCAGCGGCGCGCTCTACGACGAGACCGTCGCCGAGGTGGAGGGCGTCGAGATCGCGCGACGTGCGCTTCACCATCTTCTTCCCGATGCGGACGATCGTGCTTTTTTTACGGCCTACGCGCAGCTTTGGTGCGGCGAGCTTCGTCCCGAGGCCATGCGCGCGCTCGTGACGAACGATGCGCATCCGCCTCCGCACGTGCGCGTGAACGAAGCGGTGCGAAGATCGCCGGCGTTCGCCGAAGCGTTCTCCTGCAAGTAGTCATTTCCAAACGACGAGGTCGTCGCGGTGCACGATCTCGACTGCGGCCTCGCCGTTCTCCCGGCGTCTTCCCGCCGAACGCGCCGCCTCCGATGCTCCGGCGCCCGCCAAGCCGCGACCGATCTCCGCGCCCGAAGGATCGACGATGCGCACGGCGTCGCCTTCGCGAAAATCTCCGCGGATGCCGAGCACGCCTACGGCGAGGACGCTCTTGCCCTTCGCGCGCACGGCGAGCGCTGCGCCTTCGTCGAGCACGATGTCGCCGCGAGGTCGGAGCGTGAACGCGATCCAATGCTTTCGCGAATTGAGCCTCTCGCGCGCAGGCGAGAAATACGTGCCGACGTCGGATCCGTCGAAAATAGCCGGCAGAACGTCGTCCTGCATCGCGCTCGCGACGACGACGTGAGCGCCCGCGAGCGTGGCTCTGCGCGCCGCTTCGAGCTTGCTCGCCATGCCGCCAGTTCCGACGTCCGATTTCGAAGCGTGCACGAGCTCGGATGCGCGCGCGATGTCGTCGACGGTGCGAACGCGTTTGCCCGATGCATCGAGCAAACCTTCGACGTCGGAGAGAAGCACCAGCAAGTCGGCTCCGACGAGCGCGGTCACCATCGCCGCGAGCTGATCGTTGTCTCCGAATTTGATCTCGTCGACGGCGACCGAGTCGTTCTCGTTCAGAACGGGAACGGCGCCGCATTCGAGCAGCGCTTCGAGGGCGGAGCGCGCATTGTTGCCGCGCGTGCGATCGGCGAGATCGGAATGCGTGAGCAAGACTTGCGCGACGGACATTCCACGCGCCGCAAACGCATCTTCGTACGCTCGCACGAGCACGCTCTGACCCGCAGCGGCAGCAGCTTGGAGCTTCGCCATTTCACGCGGACGCGCGCGAAAGCCGAGCTTCTTCGTTCCGAGCGCGATCGCGCCGCTCGAGACGACGATGCACGATTTGCCCTTCTTTTTGGCTTCGGCGACGCCGACGGCAAGACGAACGACGACGCTCGGATCGCTGGCGATCGCACGCGAGCCGATCTTCACCACGATGCGCCGAGCTCCGGCGACCGCCCCTCGTGCCGAGCTCACGACGATCCCGAGAACGCGCCGCTCTTCACGTAATCGTCGTATGCGGCGTCGAGCCTTCGCACGATCCACTCCGGCAAACCTGCGACGGCGATGATCACGCCGTCGAGCATTTGCGTCGGCGGATCTCGCAGATCCTCGGGCGCATTGAGCCGCGGCGCCTTTTCGACGGACAGCTCGGGCTTCACCACGGCGAGGATCGCGTGGTCGATCGCGTCGCGAATTTTCTTTGCTTCCTCCACGTCGATCCGGACCGAGCGCAGCGTTCTCGTCTTTTCAATATATCGATCGAAGAGGTGACCGAGAGCGAACACGTGGGCTGCGCTACGGACCGGCGGCAATACCGAAAGCGGCGTGAAGCGCGTGAGCAGCTTCTTCGTGGCGAAGCGGAGCATCTCGCCCATCATGCCGCGAGCGCTCTCGCGAGGCTCGGGCTCGGACAAGACGCCGCGAGCTTCTTTTGTCAGGGAAAGACCGCGCCTCGCGGCCACGTCCTGCGCGAGCGCGCCGCGTAATCGGCGGGCGATCGCGTCGGGCAACCAGGGGAGTGGGACGACCCCAGTGATGCCGCCGAGCAGCGCGTAGATGCCCACGCGACCGACGCCGGCGGGATCGCTCCGCAAGGGTTTCACCGCTTCCAGATTTTTCGTTTCAGTAGATGCCATTTTCCTAGCGCGCGGTCTTCGCGCGTCTTGAATCTAAACGAACGCGCGCGAAAGAGGACGAAGCTCGACGATGACCGAGTGCGCCTCGTCCGCCAAGTCGAAAAGGTCTCGCGTGCGGAGCTTCTCACCGAGGTCGATCAGAAGATCGTCGCCGTCGCCTTTGCTCGTGCCGCCTTTGTTCGCGACGAGCTTCGCGAACGTCCGCGCCTCGCCGTGGATGCGCACGGCATACGTGCCCTCGCGTGCCGCGACCTCGGCGACTGCGCCTTGCGAGATTTTCGTGCCGCCGATGACGATCGCTTCTTCGGCATGGAGCGCGAATGGAGAGCCCAGGCCGATGCTTCCCGTGAACAGGATCCACGTCGTGTCTTCGAGCGCTAGAACGATTCGTTTCGCGAGCGCGCGCGCGAGATCGCCGGGAAGCTGCGTGGTGGGATCTTCCAACAAGAGAAGGGGAGCTTGCGTGGCCGCCGCGGCGACGAGAGGCGCCAGCGAATGCACGTGCAGCGGCGCCTTGGCGAGCGGGATGCGAGACTCGTCGCGTAAATCGAAGCGGCTGAGCGCCCGGTGCGCGCCGATCTCCGCGCGCGATTTCGATGCGCCACCGAGCCGCGCGCTCCACATGGCGAGATCGAGGAGCGTCCACTTCTCCGGAAAACGCATCGCAGCGGGAGCCGCCGCGGTTTGGCCCGTGCGCGCCGCTTCGTTCGCTTCGATTCCCGCGACGAGAAGCTCGCCACG
>JAICXU010000201.1 GCA_025934595.1 Polyangiaceae bacterium
AGGGTGCTCACCAGCGTCGCGGTGCACGTCCACGATCCCGACGGGGCGCAGCCCGTGCACGCACAGCTCCCTTGATCCAGCGTCGGGCTCGTCGCGTACACCTTCGAAAAGAAATCGCCGGGCGCTCCGGGGCATGCCGCGGGCGCACCACGCTGAATGGCGATCGCAATCCATCCCGCGGGAACGGGCGCTCCAAGACACGAAGCGTCCAGCGTCGCGCATGGCGTCGGAATGGCGCCGTCGTCTGGAGAGGACGCGTCACCCGTCGTCGCGTCGCCTTGGAAGCCTGCGTCGTCACACGCGTCGCCGCACGTCAGATAAGGATCGACCGCGCACGACTCGACAAGGGCGACCAGCGCCGACGCGCCGACCGCGAGCAGCGCCAATGCGCGCACGCCTCCCATGACCGCAGTATAGAGGCTCAGCGCCGCGACGCGAGCGCGGCCTCGACGGCGGCTTTCGGATTTACCGCGCCCCACCCTTGTCGATCGATCTCGAGATTTGGTAAGCGGCGCGCGGTTCGAATCAAGATGCGTTTCACCTCGCGCGGCGCGAGCGATGGATTCGCTTCGAGCATCTGCGCGATGACGCTCGTCACGATCGGCGCGGCGAAGCTCGAGCCGTCGACCATCTTGTAGTGCTCGTTGATGACGAGCTCGTCGCGGAGCGCGCCGTCGATGATTTGCTTCAAGAGGTAGACGGGTTGATTTTTCGCCTCGTCGAGAGGAGCGTAAATTCCGGGGTATTTCTCGAGGATTTTCGGAATTTCTTCGTCGCTCGCGCGATGCAATTTCGCGAGGAGGCTCACTTGTTTCGCGGTGGGCGTGCCCGGAAGAATGGGCGCAGGGATCCAATCGGCGAGCGTGATGATCTCCGGTTTTTGCAAACCGTCGATCGTGGGACCGAACGAAGATCGATACCCGGTGACGCGGCCGAAGTGCGGATTGCCCGCGTCGTCGAGGCCTCCGACCGTGATGACGGCAGGCACGCTCGCGGGCGGAACGACATAGCCCGGGCGGTCGCCGCGATTGCCGACGGCAGCGACCACGCAGATGCCGGCGCGCACGGCCGCTTCCGCGAAGCGGCTCATGACGTCGTCGAGGTAGCTCGCTTCGTAGTCGCCGCCAGCCGAGATGTTGAGGATGCGGATGTCGTAACGACCGCGATTGAGCAGCACCCACTCGATGCCGCGTGCGATGTCGTCGTGATGCACGCGCGAGAGCGTTCCGACCTTCACGAGCACGAGGCCGAGATCGGGCGCGAGTGATTTGAAGCGGCCGTCGGAGAGGGTTCCGTTTCCCGCCGCGACGACCGACGACATCATCCCGTGCCACGACGATGCGTCCGGATGCTCGAGCAGCTCGACGCCGGATTTTCCGCTCATCAAGTCGTGGTAGGCGTGGAGCCGCGAGTGCGGCGCCGTGAGATCCGGATGCGCATAGAAGCCCGAATCGAGGAACGCCGCGACGACGCCGCGCCCGGTGAATTTGTGGTCCGCGCCGATACGTTCCGCGATCGGGAGAGGCGCGCGTGAGCGCGGATCATGCGACGCGTCGGCCGATCGCAGGGGTCCGGCGGGAACGCGAGAGGTCGAATCCGGGCCCTTCTTCATGGAATCCGCCGTTTTCGTGCCACAAATGCCGGCATCGAGTACACTCCAAACGTCGCCTCGATCCACTTTTCGGGGCCGTTTCAAGATGCCGCCACATTCTCTTCGCGTCTGTCTCGTCGACATGAACAACGGCGTCGCCAACCAAGCGACGCGATGCTTTCGGCGCCTCTACGACGCGTTCTCGAAACGCGTCCGCGAAAAGAATCCCGACCTCGACGTGAGCTTCCGCCACGTCCAGCCGCGCAACTTGGGCGAGCTCCCCGGAGACGACGCCGACATCGTCCTCGCGTCCGGCGGGCCCGGCTCCCCGAGCGACGGCTTCGACGATCCGTGGTGCACCGGCTTTCGAAAGTTTTTGGATCGCTCGTTCGATCAGCACATGAAACATGCCGCGGCGACGCCGAAGGCATTCCTCGTGTGCCACTCGTTCGAGATCGCGACGCTCCACTTCGGCGTCGCCGAGATGGTTCGCCGCCCCACGACCAAGTTCGGCGTCATGCCCGCGTACATCACCGAGCAAGGCCAAAAGACCGACTATTTTTCTCCGTTCGGCTATCGCCTCTTCACGTGGGAGCATCGCGACTGGGAGGCGGTGGCTCCGAACCAAAAGCGCATCACGGAGCTCGGCAGCGAAATCCTCGCCGTCGAGTCGCACAAGAAGGCGATCGTGAATCGCGGCGATGCAATCCTCGGCCTGCGATTCTGTCCGGGTGTCGACGGCGTGCAGTTTCATCCCGAAGCCGACAAGCCGGGCGTCCTCGCGTGGATCGAGAAGCCCGAGCACGCGGCCACCGTCGAGGATGCGTACGGCGCGGCGCTGTACGAAAAAATGGTGAAGAGCCTCGCGAATCCGACGCGGCTCGCGCGCACGTTCGCGCTCATGATTCCCGGCTGGCTCACGCATCGCTTCAACGAGCTCGCGCTCGAGCGCGACTACAAAACGATCACGCTGCCCGACCAGCAGATGCAAGACTTCGACGTCGCCGTCTGACCCGATCCGCTCGCCTCGCGTCGATCGCCCTTGCGGGCCCCGCGACAGATCCGAGACACTAGAAACGTGACGGAAAAAATCGGCATCATCGTCGGCTGGGAAGACACCTTTCCTGCCGCGTTCATCGCGAAGATCAACGAAACGCCGGGCTACCAAGCCGAAATCGCGAAGATCGGCCCGACGTACGCGGAAGGTTGGGCGTCACCGTATCGCGTCCTCGTCGATCGATTGAGCCACGAGGTCCCGCATTATCGATTTCATCTGAAGGCGGCGGCGCTCGCGGGCACGTTCGTCATCAACGATCCGTTTTGGTGGAGCGCCGACGAAAAATTTTTCGGCTACTCGCTCGCCGCCAAGATCGGCGTCGCCGTTCCGCGCACGGTCATGCTTCCGCAGAAGGGATACCGACCTTCGATCGATCCGAATCGATCGCTCCGCAACCTCGAGTACCCGCTCGATTGGGAGAAGATCGCGAGCTACGTGAAATTCCCCGCCATCCTGAAGCCCGCTGACGGCGGCGGTTGGAAAAATGTTTCGCGCGTGAACGACATGGACGAATTGATGCGCGACTACGACGCGAGCGGCGAGCTCGTGCTCACGCTGCAAGAGTTCATCGACTTCGACGAGTACATTCGCTGCATTTGCGTCGGCAAAGATTTCATCTTGCCGATCAAGTACGACCCGCGTCAGCGCTGCTACATCGAAGCCGACAAGTTCATGTCCGCGACGCTCGAAAATCGCGTCATCGAAGATGCGCGCGCGATCAACCACGCCCTCGGCTACGACATGAACTCGGTGGAGTTCGCGGTGAGGGACGGCGTGCCTTACGCGATCGACTTCACGAATCCGGCTCCCGACATGGATGTGCGCGCGATCCTTCCGCGCTACTTCCACATCGTGGTCGATCAGATGGCGCGCTTCTGCATGAACGCCGCGCGCGAAGGCCGCAAAAATGACGTGAAATACGCGTTCCGCAGCTATCTCGACGCCGAGTCGAACGGCGTCGCATCTTCTGCGCTCTCGAGCGCTACACTGTCGACGAGGGGGTAGCCGTGCTGGACGACCAATTCACCCTCGGCGTCGAAGAGGAATATCAAATCGTCGATCCCGAGACCCGCGAGCTGAAAAGCTACATCTCGCGCCTGCTCGAAGACGGCAAGTCGATCCTCCGCGAGCGCATTCGCACCGAGATGCATCAATCGGTCGTCGAGGTCGGCACCACGATCTGCAAAGACATCGGCGAGGTGCGGCGCGAGCTCGTCGAGATGCGTGGCGAGCTGAATCGTCTCGCGCAAAAAGGCGGGCTTCGCATCGTCGCCGCGTCCACGCATCCCTTCAGCGATTGGAAGCAGCAAGAGATCACCGACCACAGTCGCTACCACAACATCGTCCACGATCTCCAAGACGTCGCGCGCGCGAACTTGATCTTCGGTTTGCACGTGCACGTCGGGATCAAAGACAAAGCGGTCGCGCTCGCGCTCGCGAATCAGGTTCGTTATTTTTTGCCGCACCTCCTCGCGCTCACGACGAGCTCGCCGTTCTGGATGGGCCGAAAAACGGGGCTCATGTCCACGCGCACGCAAATCTTCAAGCGCTTCCCACGCACGGGAATTCCGGACGAGTTCGAGAGCCCCGAGCAGCTCGCCACGTTCGTCGACTTGCTCATCAAGACGAACTGCATCGACAACGGCAAGAAGATTTGGTGGGACGTGCGCTCGCACTATCTCTACGACACCGTCGAGGTGCGCATCTGCGACATGCCGACGAACATGGAGCACACGCTCTCGATCGTCGCGCTCGTGCAAGCGCTCATGGCGAAGCTCTATCTGATGTATCGAAAAAATACGGCGTGGCGCACGTACACGCGGGCGCTCATCGAAGAGAACAAGTGGCGCGCGCTGCGCTTCGGCACCGACGCGCAGATGATCGATTTCGGCCAGCGCCGCGAGCGCCCCTTCAAAGAGCTCGTTGAAGAAATCCTCGAGCTCGTCGACGAAACCGCGCAGATTTTCGACACGCGCGAGCAGATCGCGAAGATCCGCGACATCGTCACGGAAGGCACGAGCGCGCATCGACAGATTCAGGTGTTCGAGAAGAACAAGGACATGCGCGAGGTCGTCGACTGGTTGATGCGCGAAACGATGCAAGGCATCTGAAGCTTCGAAGGCGATGCGCGAGGTCGTAGAGGAGTCGATGCCGAAATCCGTGCGACCGACGCACGACGATCTTCCGCTGCTCGAGCGGCTCGGCGTTCGCTACTTTCGAAGGCTCTCCGACGCATTCGGGAAGGTCGACGCGGGCGACGGCGTCAGTTATCTGAATCCGAGCGAGCGCAAAGCGCTCAGGCGCGTGACGCGCGCGGGCATCACGCGTGCGGCGATCGCAGGCGCGCTTTCGACGGTCGTCTCCGGCACCGCGGAGATCATCGCGCGCGACATTTTGCATCCGGAGATCAATCCGTCGTGGGACGTGCAAGTGAAGCTGTGGAGCGCGATCGCTGGCGCCACCGCCGCCGCGTCGGTCTTCGAGATTGGCTATCTCTATTGGGATGGTCTCCGCACCGTCCACGAGCTCGCGCGCGAAGCCGGTCTCGAGCTTTTCCCGGAAGGCGAGCGGACGGCGGTCGCGCAAGCCATGGCTCGCGCGGCGCTGGAGCTTCCGAATCCCACCGCAGCCGTCTTCGGCGTGGACCCGCGGCGCGAAGCCTCGAAGCTCGGCTTATTTTTCGCGTCGATTGTCTACAAGCTGAAGATCAGCGTCTCGAATTTTTTGATCAAAGCGCTCGTTCGTCGCGCATTCGCGCGCGCGTTCGTGCGGGCGTGGCTTCCGCTCGTGTCGGTGCCCGTCACCGCCGCGTGGAACGGGATCGTCGCATGGCTGATTTTGCGCGAGGCCCGCGCACGCGCGATGGGACCGTCGGCGGCGATCGAAATGATCGGAACGCTCTTCGAGAACGTGCACGATCTCTCCGATCTCGGTCGCGCGGCGGCGCTTCGTGCCGTCGCGAGCTCGATCGTGCGCACGCGCGACATGCATCCGAATCTGGTCGAGCTCCTCGTTCGCATCCGGGAAAAGGTGGGCGACATCGACGCGAAGGCGCTCGACGATCCGCACGAGTTCCTCGCATGCCTGCATCATCTGCCCCCGGACGAGCAGTCGCTCGTGCTCGGCATCTTGTCGGTCGCGGCGATCTTGGATGGTCGCCTCACGCGCGCGGAGAAAAAGTTGGTCGCGGCTGCGCGCGTCGCGTGCGGGCGTACGCCGGACCTCGGGCCGATCGAAAAGCTTCGTCATCGATTTCTCGCCGGCGACGCGCTCGACCGCGCGCACCTGAAGAACATCAGCAAATAGCTATTTTTTGGCTGTGTTAGAATGGGTGACTGCGGAGAGGGGCCTCGGGACATGAATCGACGCAGCTTCGTTGTCGCAAGCGGATTGCTCTTGGTTTTGGTCGGCGCATGCGTGGGCGACGAACCGTCCGCGGCAAACGACAGCTCGAACGACGGCGGATCGGATGGCGCGACCGGCGACGGCACGACGGCGAATTCGCCTCCGGCGCACACGGCGCAAAGCGTATCGTTCGTCGATGTCGATCCGAAAGTCGGCACCGTCGGAGGCACGGTGCTCATCCAAAAAGCGGCCGACGAAAGCGACGTCTCGGCGTACGCGATTTATTCCGGCACGGACGCGACCCACAAATCGAGCCCCACGCCGCTCGCGACGCTGTCGGCCACCGGGAAAAATCTCACGTATCGCATCGCGGAAGGAACCGCGCCGCAGCCGGGCGTCACCACGCTGCTCGTC
>JAICXU010000962.1 GCA_025934595.1 Polyangiaceae bacterium
AGCGCGCCTGCGCCTCACGACGAAAAAAAACGCGCTCACGATGCCCGCCGCCGTCGTGCAACAAGGACCTCACGGATCCTTCGCGTACGTCGTCCAGGCGGATTCGACGGCGGCGATGAAGCCGGTGCGGATCGACTCGATCCAGGGTGAAACTGCGATCGTCGCGAGCGGTCTCGCGGCCGGCGATCAGGTCGTCGTCGACGGACAGGCGCAGCTGAGACCGGGCAGCAAGGTCGCGGCGAAGCCGATGGCGAAGGGAGCGCCGGCGAGCTCGAGCGCGCGCGTGGACGATGCGCCGACCGGCTCGGTGAGTCCCCACGGCGGCTCTCCGCCGTGAGCGCGGACGTAAAAAATCCGAACGCCGAGCATCGAGGCGGCGGCGTGTCGGAGCCGTTCATTCGTCGTCCCGTCGCGACGACGCTTCTCATGCTCGGTCTTCTTCTCGTCGGGCTCGTCGCGTTTCGTATGCTCCCCGTGTCGGCGTTGCCGCAAGTCGACTATCCGACCATCACCGTCTCCACATTCTTGCCGGGCGCGAGCTCGGAGACGATGTCGTCGGCGGTCACGACTCCGCTCGAGCGTCAGTTCGGACAGATGCCGTCGCTCACGCAGATGACGAGCGTGTCGAGCTTCGGATCCAGCCAAATTACCCTGCAATTCGATCTCGATCGCAACATCGACGCCGCGCAACAAGACGTGCAAGCCGCGATCAACGCCGCATCGAGCCTCTTGCCGAAGACGCTGCCGACGCCGCCGACGTATTCGAAGAGCAATCCGGCCGACACGCCCATCCTCACGATCGCGGTGAGCTCCGACGTCCTGCCGCTCGAGAAGGTCGACGACTACACCGACTCGATCCTCGCGCAAAAAATCTCGCAGGTGTCGGGCGTCGGTCTCGTGACGATCAACGGCGGACAGAAGCCTGCGGTGCGCGTGCAGGTCGATCCGGAGGCGCTCGCCGGAACGGGCCTCACGATGGAAGACGTTCGCACCGCGCTGGTAGCGGCGAACGTGAATCAACCGAAAGGAAACATCGACGGCGCGCGGCAGGATTACGCGCTCGCGACGAACGATCAGATCTACCAAGCCGACGGGTTTCGTCCGCTCGTGATCGCCTACAAAAATGGCTCTCCCGTGCGTCTTTCGGACGTGGCCCGCGTCGTCGACGGCGTCGAGAACTCGCAGCTCGCGGGATGGGCGAACGAGAAGCGCGCCATCATCTTGAACGTGCAGCGCCAGCCCGGCGCGAACGTGATCCAAGTCGCCGATCGCGTGAAGGCGATCTTGCCGCAGCTGCAAGCCGCGCTGCCCCAAGGCATCGACGTGAAGATCTTGAGCGATCGCACCGAGACGGTTCGCGCGTCGGTCGAGGACGTCGAGAAGACGCTCGTCCTCACCGTGTTCCTCGTGACCGCCGTCATCTTCCTCTTCTTGCGCAATCTGCGCGCGACCGTCATTCCCGCCGTCGCGGTGCCGCTCTCGCTCATCGGCACGTTCGCGGTGATGTACCTCGTCGGCTACAGCCTGAACAACCTGTCGCTCATGGCGCTCACGATCGCCACGGGGTTCGTGGTCGACGACGCGATCGTCATGATCGAGAACATCGCCCGCTACATGGAAGAGGGCGAAAAGCCGTTCGAGGCTGCGCTGAAAGGCGCCGGCCAGATCGGCTTCACGATCGTCTCGCTCACCGTGTCGCTCGTCGCGGTGCTCATTCCGCTTCTTTTCATGGGTGGAATCATCGGCCGCTTGTTCCGCGAGTTCGCGGTGACGCTCGCGGTGTCGATCGGCGTCTCGGCTCTTCTCTCGCTCACGCTCACGCCGATGATGTGCGCGCATCTTCTTCAACCGGAGCCGAAGGAACACGAGCGCGGAAAGCTCTATCGCTGGTCGGAGCGCGCGTTCCAGTCCGCCATTGCCCTCTACGATCGCGGTCTCGTGATCGTGCTCGCCCACAAGCGCACGACCCTTCTCGTGACGATCGGCAC
>JAICXU010000097.1 GCA_025934595.1 Polyangiaceae bacterium
CGGCCACGTTCGCAGCGAGCGCGAGGACCGCGATCGGCGCGAGGGCAAACGCAAAGCGCGAGTAGGAAATGTGTGAGATCGACGCGATCAGGATGTTTTGCGGATTGCCGGTGATCGTCGCCACGCTGCCGATGTTCGACGAGGTCGCGAGCGCGAGCAGATACGGCTTCGCATCGCATTCCATCTCCTCGCATACGCCGAGCACGAACGGCGTGAACGCGATGCACACGACGTCGTTGATCAAGAACGCAGATAGAACTGCCGCGCCGATCGAAATCGACACGAGCAAACCGAGCGGCGAGCGCGCGTGTTTCGTGAGCCACCAAGCTGCGAACGCAAACGCACCCGACACGTCGAGCGCGGCCGACAGCACCATCATTCCGAAGAGGAGCCCGAGCGTCGCGCCGTCGACGGCGGCTTGCGCGTCGGCGAACGAAAGAACGCGAAACGCCACGAGCATGACCGCGCCGATGATGGTCGCGGCGAGGCGATCGGATCGCAGCCCCGGCACGCGTCCGAACGAGAGGGCGACGTACGTGAATACGAAGATCGCCGTGGCCGCCACGCGGTCATGCTACGCGACCGGGTGACGTCGATGCGCCGAACGTGCGCGTCGGAGCGAAAGTGCCGGCCTCGCACGGCGCGCCGCGTGCAGGCAAGGCTGCGACATGCCCGAAAGCGAAAAGGAAGAAGAGCCGTTCACGAGTCGGTTCGCCGGTGTCAAAATCGATTGGCCGAGGACCATCGGCTACTACGGTGCAGTCGCGGCCGCCGTCGCGTTCGACATCATCGCGCCGCCTCTCGGAGCTTTCATTGCCGTCGTTCCCCTCTTGAAATTCGTCAAGCGCCCGAACGCGCCTCCCGCGGAGCGATTCCTCGCCGCGATCCTCGAAGGCGCCGGCAAGCCCGTCGGCGGCGACGCGGAAGGGGTGCTGCGACCGGCGTGGATCGACGACGCGAAAGAAAACGGCGAGGCAGAAGCGCAAACGAAGGAGCTCGGCCATGGAGGCCAAGCCGCGCCGTCGCGCGACGCCACCGTGTCGTGACGTCCGCTGCACAAAGACCCAATCGTAGCGTTTGGTCACGCGGCGGTTGACCAGTGAAAGGAGCCGACCATGCCGCATCGCGATCTCGTCGTCATCGGAGCGTCGGCCGGCGGGGTCGAAGCGTTGCGTGCGCTCGTCGCATCGCTGCCGAGAGATCTCGCGGCCGCCGTGCTCATCGTGCTTCATTTGCCGCCCGATAGCCCGAGCGCGCTTGCGCAAATTTTGTCGCGCGCATCCGGACGTCGCGTCACGAAGGCGGTGAGCGACCAGCGGCTCGAGCCCGGTCTCATCATGGTCGCACCGGCAGGCGCGCACCTCGTCGTCCACGGCAATCAGGCGAAGCTCTTGACCGGCCCGAGAGTGAACGCGCACAGGCCCTCGATCGATCCGCTCTTTTTTTCGGCAGCACGCTGGAAAGGACCGCAAACGATCGGTGTTATTTTGTCGGGCACGCTCGACGACGGCAGCGCGGGCATGCGCGCGATCGTTCGGCTCGGCGGACGCGGCATCGTTCAAGATCCCGACGAGGCGCTGTATCCCGACATGCCGATGCACGCGCTGCGCGAAGCGCCGACGTGTGAAGCGTTACCTCTCGCCAAGATCGGCGCGCGTCTCGGCGAGCTCACGAGAGAAGAAGTAGAGGATGGCGGCGGCGAGCTCGGCATCGAACCGCAGCGAGAAACGGAGCAGGACATGCAATCGAGCGAGGAACCCATACGCGAAGGGAGACCCTCCGCATTTTCATGTCCGGACTGCCATGGCGTGCTCTGGGAGGTGTCGGATGGTGAGGTCGCGCGATATCGATGCCGCGTCGGACACGCGTTTTCGCCCGTGACGCTCGCGTCGCAACAAGAAGAATCCGTCCAAGACGCGCTCTGGACCGCGTATCGCGCGCTTCGGGAGAGCGCGAGCCTCTCGAGACGGCTCGCCGATCGAGCGCGCGACCAAGGGCTCGAAGGCAGCGAACGGCAATATCGAGCGCGCGAGCTCGATGCGTCCGCAAAAGCCGAGTCGATCGAGAAAGTGCTCATGCAAGCCGCATCCGATGCCGTCTCGCACGCGGAACCATAGATGATTCGCCCGGCGTCCTCGTGTCACGCGCGCCCCCTACGATTCTCCGCTAGGATCTGCGGGCCGTGAGCTCCGCTTCCCCGAAAGATGAACCGCAAGACGACGAGCTCGAAGCGCTGCTCGCGTATTTGAATCGCGCGCGCGGCTTCGACTTCTCGGGCTACAAGCGCACGAGCCTTTCGCGCCGTTTGCAAAAACGAATGCAGACGGTGAACGTCCAGACGTACGGCGAGTATCTCGATTATCTCCAGGTGCGTCCCGACGAGTTTCCCCTCCTCTTCGACAATCTCCTCATCAACGTCACCGGTTTTTTTCGTGACGCCGAGGCGTGGGCGGCTCTCGAGACGCACGTGAAGCGGCTCGTCGAACGGCGGAAATCGGGGCCGCCGATCCGCGTGTGGAGCGCAGGATGCGCGTCGGGAGAGGAGCCGTACACGCTCGCGATGCTGTTCGCGGAGATCATCGGCCCGAGCCAGCTCGCGCAGCAGGTGAAGATTTACGCCACCGATCTCGACGAGGAAGCGCTGAATCAAGCGCGCCAAGCCGTCTACCCCGCGAAGGCGCTCGAAGCGGTGGCCGAGCCCCTTCGCGAAAAATATTTTTCGCGCGTCGGCACGAGCTACCTCTTCAACAAAGACCTTCGCCGCGCCGTGATCTTCGGTCGCCACGATCTCGCGCAAGACGCCCCCATTTCGCGCGTCGATCTCCTGAGCTGCCGAAACACGCTCATGTACTTCAACGGCGAGACGCAGACGCGCATCTTGAATCGCCTCCACTTCGCCATCGCCGACGAGGGCGTTCTCTTCTTGGGAAAAGCAGAGATGCTCCTCACGCACACGAATCTCTTCACGCCGGTCGATCTGAAGCTCCGCATTTTCGGGCGCTCGCCACGCGCTCATCCCACGCCGGTGCGAATGTCCCCGGCCCATGTCGGACCGGTCGGAGAGACCGCGCCGCCCGTGACCGAAGTCGGAAAGCTCGCGCAGTCCGCATTCCAGCTATTGCCGTTCGCGCAGGTCGTGGTGGACGGCAACGGCAAGGTCGCATTGATCAACGTACGCGCGACGACGATGTTCTCGCTCAGCGCGCGCGACGTCGGTCGACCCTTTCACGATCTCGAGCTCTCGTATCGGCCCGTTGATCTCCGGTCCAGCATCGATCAGGCCCGTGCCGAACACCGCACCGTTCATCTCCGCGACGTCGAGCGCGTGCTTTCGTCGGGAGAAAAGACCTACCTCGACATCCAAATCGCGCCGGTACCAGGCGACAGCTCGCTCTCCAGCATCGTCATCGTGTTCCACGAGGTCACGCAGTTTCATCATCTGCAACACGAGCTGAGACGCGCGAACATCGAGCTCGAAGCCGCGCACGAGGAACTCCAGTCGACGAGCGAGGAGCTCGAGACCACGAACGAAGAGCTGCAGTCGACGAACGAAGAGCTCGAAACGACGAACGAAGAGCTGCAGTCGACGAACGAAGAGCTCGAGACGATGAACGAGGAGCTGCAGTCGACGAACGAGGAGCTACAGACGATCAACGAGGAGCTTCGGCAGCGCGGCTCCGATCTGAACGAGGTCAACAGCTTTCTCGGATCGATCCTCTCGAGCATCACGACCGGCGTCGTCGTGCTCGACAGCGAGCTCCTCGTGAAGGCATGGAATCCGAAGATGGAAGACATGTGGGGTCTCCGTTCCGACGAGGTCCTCGGAAAACATTTTTTGAATCTCGATATCGGGCTGCCACTCGAGCTCTTGGGCGCGCCGATCCGCGCCTGCGTGTCGAGCGACGAAGAGGTCTCCCGGATCGTCGACTGCACGAACCGCCGCGGCCAATCGATCAGCTGTCGGGTTTCGGCGAGCCCACTTCGCGGTGGGGATGCGCCCGGCGTCATCCTTTTGGTCGAGGAAATGTCTCCGCAACCCGCGTGACGGTAATTTACTGCCTCAACCGCGACCCGCATTGACCGCGTGCGTGGAATTCGACACGCTCGAAGACATGAGCGAAGGCCGCAGTCCGCCGGTGGTTTGGGGAATCCGCCGAGCGAAGACGCTCGAGACACGCGTCAGCGAGGTGGCCGCCGTTCTCGATTCGCTCGCGGAGAAGGCGGCGCCATATTCCGGTCCGCGCGATTCGCTCGCTCGCGATCCCGACGCGTGCAGCGCTGCGCTCGACACGCTCCGAGAGCAACACGAAGAGCTTCTCGTGGCGAACGAGGAGCTCCGTGCGCAGATCGAAGAGCTCGGCAACTTGGAGGAGGTCGTCTTCTTCGAGCGCGCGCGCACCGAAGCCATTTTTTTGCACGCCCCCGACGCGTATGTCATCACCGACTCCGCGGGCATCATTCGCGAGGTGAATCTCGCGGCCGCGCACATTCTGAATGTTCCCGAGCGGTTTTTGGTCGGCAAGCCACTCGCAGCTTTCGTCGATCGCACGGAGCAGGAACGCGTGCGATCGATGACGACGTCCGCGTCACAAGGCAAGGTCGTCGAGGCGCCAGTTCGCGTGCGACCGCGTCGAGCCGAGAGCACCGTCGCGACGATGACGATCGTCTCGGCGTTCGACGAGAATGCGGTGCTCTTCTGGCGATTCCGCGAAGCTCGAACGACCGAGCCCGAGCCCGTGCCGGCCCATGACGAGCTCCTGACCCGCGAGCGCGATGCGCGACTCCAGCAAGAGCGCGCGAACGACGCGAAAGATCGCATGATCGCCGTCGTCTCCCACGATTTGCGCGGTCCGCTCAATTCGATCCTCGGATGGACCGAGATCTTGCGGCAATCGAACAACGACGAGACGACGCGTCAGAAGGCGCTCGCGATCATCGAGCGAAGCGGGCACGCGCAAGCGGCTCTCATCGAAGATCTGCTCGACATCTCGCGCATCACGACCGGCAAGCTGAAGGTCCAGCGTTCGTCGCTCGATCTCTCCACGCTCGTTCGACGCGCGGTCGACACCATACGTCCGACTGCGACCGCGAAACACATCGAGTTCCATGTCGCGGGCGTCGAGCGATCATTTTACGTGCTCGGCGATGCGGCGCGCCTCTCGCAAGTGTTGAGCAATTTGCTCGGAAACGCGCTGAAGTTCACGGGCAGCCACGGTGACGTGTTCGTCTCCATCGGCACGTGCGAGGACGACCCGAGCTCGGTATCCGTGACCGTGCGCGACACCGGCTGCGGGATCAAACCCGAGGTGCTGCCGACGATCTTCGAATGCTTCCAACAAGAGGAGGGACATCCGCCGCAAGGTGGTCTCGGGCTCGGCCTCTTCATTTCGAAGCAGCTCGTCCAGCTGCACAACGGAACTCTACAAGCCGACAGCCAGGGCGAACGTCGGGGCGCGCTCCTCACGTTGAAGCTTCCTCTCCAAGCACGAGTGCCGCACGCCGCAGAATCGAAGCCGCGTCTCGACAGCGTCGAAGACCAAAAGCTCGCCGGCTTGCGCGTGCTCGTGGTCGACGACGACTCGGACACGCGGGAGCTCTCGGGCATCGTTCTCAGGCAATGCGGGGCGCACGTCATGCTCGCGTCGAATGCGCGCGCCGCCATGCAGACGTTCGAGGTATTCGCGCCGAACGTGGTCATCAGCGACATCCGCATGGAAGGCGTCGACGGCAACGACTTCATTCGCGCCTTGCGCAAGTCGAAGCACGCGCAGGTTCCGGCGATCGCCGTCAGCGCGGAGTCGGGCGACGCGAGCATCCGTCGCTCGATCGAGCTCGGCTTCGATGCTTATCTCGTGAAGCCCGTCGAGATGCGCGCGCTCGTGTCCGCCGTTGCGGAGGCAGCCGAGGTCGGTCGCATTCCGGCGCCGAGCGACTAGACCTCACGCGTCTGCGGGAGCGCACAGACAATAGCGAGTGAGCCACTCGATCATCTTCGCGATGTCGATCGGTTTTGCGACGACCGGAACGTCGCGTGGCGCGAGATGCGGCGCCGATGTGGACACGACGACGGGGACGTCCGCCAGCTGCGGATCGGCGCGCATTTTTTCGAGCAACGCGTGCCCGTCCATCACGGGCATCACGAGATCCAAGACGACGAGGCACGGTTTTTCGGCCGCAAGCTGTTCGAGCGCCTCGGCGCCGTTCGCCGCCGTCTGCGCTTTGAAGCCCTTCATCTCGATGAGCTCACGCAGCGTGTCGCGGATGTCCTCTTCGTCGTCGACGACGAGCACGTATCCCGCGATTGCCGCGCGCGTCACCGGCACGGCAGCTCCACATGAAACGCGGTCCCTTCTTCGGCGGAAGACGAGACGCGGATCGATCCGCCGTGTCCTCGAACGATTTGGTCGCTGATGTAGAGACCGAGCCCGAGGCCCGCCGAGCGCGCGACTGCCGCCGACCGCCGCGTGAATGGCTCGAAGAGCCGCTCGAGAAGATCCTTGTCGATGGGCGGGCCGGAGTTCCGCACCGAGATGGAGATCCGGTCGTCTTCGCAACGAGCGGTGACGTCGATCGGCTTGTCGACATCTCCGTACGCGATCGCATTGCCGAGCAAATTCGAAATCACTTGGCCGATGCGATCGGCGTCGACCAATGCCGGACACGCGCCGTTCGTGGTGAAGCGAATGGCGCGCTCCGGGTTGGCGCCTTTCGCTTCGTCGATGATCGACGCCGCGAGCGAGGCCAAATCGCACGGAGCGGGCTCGACCGGAATGCCGTCGGAGAGCCGCGCGCGCGTGACATCGAGGAGCTGCTCGATCATGCGCTGCATGCGCACGCCGCTCGCGACGACGCGCTTCAAACGCCGCTCGTGTACGGGAGCCACGCCGTCTTCCATGAGCATCAACCGCACGGTGGTGAGCACCGTGTTCAGGGGATTGCGAAGATCGTGTCCGAGCATCGCGAGAAATTCTTCCTTGAACGTGTCGTTCGCTTCGGCGACGACGCGGGCTGCTCGCTCGCGTTCGATGCTCGCGCGAAGCTGATCCTCGATCTCGCGACGACGGGCGATCTCGGTCTCGAGACTTGCAGCGCGGTGTTGGAGCGTCGCGATCGCGCGGCGATCGTCGTCATCGCGCACGTCGGTTTCGAAGGTCTCGGTGGGCCACACCCGATCGTGCGTGGCGCATACCCGTGCGAAGGCGCTGGCGTCTTCGCTGCGAAAGCCGTCGAGCACGTACGCGCAGAGGAGTCGAAACGGGCGCCGACGCGCAGCGGCGTTCCAGAGATCCTCGAGCTCGCATGCCGCGTCGATGTTTCCGCCGCGCGTGAGCAAGTCCACCATTTCGCCGAAGAGGCGGAGCGGGCGGGTGTCAGCGTTCTCGGTCGCGAGGAGCGCGTCGAGCGCGGCGTCGAATCGCGCGGCATCCGGACGACCGTTCACCATGAATTTCTCGAGCATGCCCCGTGCGTCGACGAACTGAATTTCGTTCGCGGCGATCGCGCGTCCGAGCTCGGCCACGACACACGCTTCGAGCCGCTCGCGATGCTCCGAGGTGACCACGACGAGGATGCGATCGCGCGCGGCGATGCCGTCGAGCAAATATTTGGAAACGCGCGCGACGAAGAACGCCTCGCTCCCGTAGAATTGGACGCCGTGCCCGTGAGCGACATGGGGATGGACGCCACTGGCGGACCTGATACCGCCCGACTTGTCGGGCAGTCCCGCCGTGTTTTCCGAAACGCCCACTCGCAAAACTCCTCTCGAACCCCGCGCCGAAATTCACTTTTCGGTAAGTGAGATCGATCGTCAACCTCTGAAGCGCTTCTGCTGATGACGATTGACCGGCTGCGCTGAGTAGCGTCGAGATGAGGTGTGTGGACCGGCGTGACTATCGTTTCGGCGTGAGCATGTTCCCGTCGAGCATCGTCCGCAGCAAGGTCAGGTTGATGGGCTTCGGCACGTGCTCCGTGAATCCCGCACGCAACGCCTCCGCGCGATGCGATGCGTTCGCGTATCCGGTGACGGCGTAGATGGGGATCGACTTCGCGTGAGCGGTCTTTCGAAGCTCTCGCACGACGTCGTAACCCGACATGCCGGGCAATCCGATGTCGAGAAAGATCACATCGGGTTTGAGCTCCTGCCCCAACTTGAGCGCGTCGGGACCGCTCGCGGCGATGCGCACCTCGTGACCCATCATCTGCAGCGCCGCCTGCATCAGCTCGGCTCCATCGTCGTTGTCGTCGACCACGAGCACGCGGAGGGGCTTCGGCTTTTCCTCCGTGCTCTCGGTGCGCGTCGGCGACGGCGTTTCGTCGACGCGGTGGCGGGGAAGACGGACGGTGAGCGTCGTGCCTTTGCCGGCGCCTTCGCTCGTCGCGAAAATTTCGCCGCCGTGACGCTTCACGAACTGTTTCGCAATCGCGAGACCGACGCCGAGACCTCCTCCGCGTCGCTCGAGACCGCGATCGCCTTGCGTGAAGAGATCGAACATCCGCGGGATTTC
>JAICXU010000104.1 GCA_025934595.1 Polyangiaceae bacterium
GCGCTTTGCTTCTTCGTCGACGACTGCGACGCGCATCATCGAACCGCGGTGGAGCACGGCGCGAAGATCGTCCGCGCGCCGACGACGGAGGACTACGGCGACGATTATTGGACCGACCGTAGCTACGGCGCGATCGATCTCGAAGGCCACCTCTGGTGGTTCATGCAACGCCTCAAGGGCGGTTAGCCTTGCGCGATCGCGAATCGCTCGACCGCGTTCTCGCCGCGCTTGCCGATCCCGCGCGGCGCGGAGCCATCGATTTATTGCGCAAAAAGCCGCGAAAAGCGAGCGATCTAGCCGACGCGCTCTCGATGACGCGATCGGCGATGAGCCGTCATCTCCGCGTGCTCCGCAAGAGCGGTCTCGTGCGCGAGGAGAGTCACGACGACGACGCGCGGCTCCGCATCTACCAGCTCGAACGCGCACCGTTCGAGAATCTCGAGAGCTGGCTCGAGCAGGTGCGCGCGTTCTGGAAGCGTCGGCGCGACTGACTTCGGATCAGCGCGCGACGAGACCCGTGGCGTGCTCGGGGACGCCCACGAACACGGGCTTCGCAGTGAGGGCTCCCGCCGAGGTGACGGCGAGCACGCTGAGGGCGTGATCTCCCGAGTCGAGCGCATAGAGGAAGCCCTTGTCGCTCGTGACCGCCATCTCGAGCGGTCCCGCGCCCGTCGTGGCGCTGACGCCGCCCGTCCCGAGGAGCGTGAGCGCGCCGCCCGTTCCGACCGCGTATCCGCTGATCGTGTTGCTGTGCGCGTTGGTGACGAACGCGTTGGTTCCCACGACGCGAACCCAACACGGAGCTGCTTGCGAGCTGACGAGCGAGCTCGTCACGGGAGTGATCGCTCCATCCGCGTCCGCGACGGTGTACGAGGTCGCTGCGCCCGGGCCCGCTTCGGAGACGATGAGGTCGCCCGCCGCCGTGAAGTCGAACCCGAACGGCGTGGCGCCGACCGAGCTTTGCGTGTTCCGAGCGCTCGCGACGCCGGCCGTGACGACGAACGTATCGATCTTGCTGGTGACCTTTTCGGTGACGACGAGCACGTTGCCGCTCGGACTGAACTGAATCTGCGCGGGGCCCGGGCTCGCGGTGCTCAGCGGCTGCGTCGACGACGCGATCGGCAAGAGCCCGCCCGCGTCGATTCGGAAGCCGGAGATGTTCGCCGCGTTCGACGCGCCGTCGCCGGCATTGAGCGCGTAGACCGTGTCGTTCGAGACGGTGACGCTCACCGGCATCACGCCGCCGGAATCGACCTTCGAGACGAGCGACAGGCTGCCGTCGAGCTCGAGCTCGAGCTCCGAGATCGAGTTGTCGCCCGCGTTGACCGCGAAGAAGAGATTCTTCGCGGAAGAAAATGCGAGAGCGCCCTGATCGCCGAGGCTCGCCGCCGTGCCGATGCCTCCCGTCGCGTACGCGCCGTGCGGCGTGAGCGACCCGTCGGCTGCGCGGTCATAGACGTAAACGGCATTCGATGTGGCGTCGTTCGAAAGCGTGTAGACCGCATTCGCCGCGCTCGTCGGCGTGGGCGCCGTCGGACCTTGCGCGCCCGTGTCGCCTTTCGATCCCTTCGCGCCATCTGCTCCTGTCGCGCCGGCGGCGCCTTGCGCGCCGCTCGTTCCTGCCGCGCCGTTTGCGCCGTCCGATCCGCTGCATCCCGCGAGACCGATCAAAAAGAAAAGAGCGCTGCCGATTCCAAAGGTGCGTTGCGATCGCATGTCGTCCTCCGTCGATGTGAAAAGCGTTGTGGTGTCTACCTACGAGGCGCTACGAGCACGCACGAACCCAGTTTCGGAAACGCGTCTCGAAATCGCGTCATCGTGGCGAGCGAAACTTTTCCGTCGCGTGATCGTATCGATCTCACACGCGGAGCGTGTCGCGCGCGTGTCGACCGCGGACACGTCGGAAGGTGATCGCGATGTTCTTCGCGCTACGCCAAAAGCTGGTGCATCACCCAGCCCGCAGCGCAAAGGACGGGCGCAAGGAGCGGCCCGGCCGCGAGCAGCAGCCACATCGTTCTTCGATCGCTCTGCTTCGTGGCTTCGTTCGCGGCGATGGCGGCCTGGACCTGCACGTCGACGGCGGTCGCATCTTCTTTTTTCTTTGCCGCATACGCTTGCGGGACGCTGAGCAGATTGTCCGCGCCGCAGTAGATGCATCGCGTCGCGAGCGCGCCGGGATGCACGTCGAGCGGTGCGCCGCATCGCCGACAGGAAGATGCGCCGCCCGGCGTCGCAGCGGGCTGCGCAGACAGCTTGGCTTGGAGCTCTTCGAGGCTCGAGATTTTTTGGCTCGTTCGCCATGCGAGCGCGATCGGTACGACGCCGAGAAAATAGAGGACGCCCGCGATCACGAGATCGCTCGTGACGTTCATCTGCGTTGTCGCCACCGCCTGCGCGGCCGCATCCGGATCGAGCATCAGCCATGCGATGATCGACTCGCCGACGTAGGGCACGGAGATGACGCCACAGATCAGAACGCCGATGCCCGCCGTGATTTTCGTGACCGTGTCGCCGCCGCCGAGCTTGTCGCCGACGATCGCTCCGCCAATGGCTCCGACGATCGCGCCGACGGCAAGAATGACGAGCGTCACGATGCCGACGCCATAGCCGACCCACACGGCGACGCGTTCCCACGTCGCGGGCGGACGCGAGATGTCTTTGCAAAGCGCGTCGAGGTCGGCGGCGTCGGTCGCCGACATGCGATGTGCGTCACGCATCATCTTGTAGGCCTCGGGAACGGTCGTCTTCATCCCGCAGCCGCTGCAAGTGATGGTGTCGCTGTCGCCGACGGGTTCCGGCGCGCCGCAATGGCTGCAGAGAAGAGGCTCGAGTCGAGGCTTCGTCGCGACGGGGTCAACGCTCACGGCCGGCTCGCTTTGGGCATGTCCGTGTCCTCGTCGCTTGCTCATTTCATGGAGAATAAAAGTGAGCGTGGAGCTCGCGCAAGCGCGCTACGGCCCGGAGCGAGCTCGGCACGCCTCTTACCGTCGCAGCGCCTCGACGCCTCGTGCCGTCATGCGCACGCGGCCGCCTCGGCCTCCCGCCTCGCGTTCGTCTTCTTCACCGTCGGGCGCTTCGCCGAACTCGCTCGTGGCTTCGACGAGCCCGCGATCGAGGAGGCGCGTGACGATCTCGATTTCGTCCTCGCCGAGCTCGTCGAGATCGAGGCCGCCGTGGTCTTCGTCCGAGAGGCGCACTTCTTCGAGGAGCGCGCGTTCTTGCGGCGTGAGCTGGAGAAGCGGTTTCATGTCATCGTCCAGCGAGGAACGCCAACACGCGCGAGCGCGCGTCTCCGAGCAGCGGCGCCCCATGCCCGGCGAGCAAATGGTTGTATTCTACACCTTTATCGTGGAACGCCTGCAATGACGCGTGGGCACGCGCCATGTCGGCGGTGAAGGTCGGATACGCCGTCGCGAGCCCCGGTAGAAGCGTGAGCGGCGGACGTGCGGTGAGAAGCGTGTCGCCGGACAAGAGCGCGCGCGTCGTCGCGTGACGGTAGAACACCGAGCCGTCCGTGTGACCCGGCACCCAGTGCACTTCCATTCCCGCGATCGTGTCACCGTCCTGCAGCGCGCGATCGACGACGAGCGACTCGGCGGGGAAGCGATTTTCGATCGCGGCAAGAACGCCCGCCATCATGCTTCCTTCGCCTCGCACCAGCGGCAAGCGGCGCGTGCGTTCGGCCAAGACGTCGGCGTCGGCTTCGTGCGCGTAGATCCGCACGCCTCGGCGTTGGAGATACGCCGCGTTGCCCGCATGATCCGAATGGCGATGCGTGAGGAGCACGCCGGTGAGATCGCGGGGACCGAGGCCTGCGCTTCGCAGCTCGAGGAGGAGCGTCATCCTCTCGGTGACGTGACCGGTGTCGATGAGCCAGCGATCGCCCGCGCCTCCATCGACGAGAAACACGTTCGACACGAGGAGGCTTCGAAGGTGACGAATGGGAGCAATGACGTTGCGCACGGCGTTTCCTCGACCGCTTTCATCTTACTCGCGGACGCTCGCGAGCGAAGAGGCTGATCACGATCACGGCCGTCACCGACACCGCGGTCGAGGAGAGCGCAGGAGCGACATGGGCTCCGAGAATGAGGCTCAAGTCACCGAGCACGGCGGGCAGCTGCGCCAACGTCGTCGTCAAAAAGAGCGCTTCGAGATCCGCTCGCTCCGCGGCGACGTCCGGCGTGATCGTCGAATCGCGTCGCCAGCGTTCCAAGCTTTTTCGAAAGCGCGCGGGATACCAGCGAAAGCCGACGACGCCTCCGAGGAGAGGAAACGGAACGACGCCCCAGGCGATCGGCGTCACGTGCTCGGCCATGAACGCGCGCACGTCCGCAGCCTGGCTCGCGATCAAAAAATGCCGGAGCAAAAAATCGAGCCCGAGCATCATCGGCCCGGCGCTCGCGATGACGATGACGAAAAGCGCGCGCAGTCTCGTCTTCTCCATGGCCCCGCCCGACCCAAGGCTACACGTTCGAAGCTTGATTGCCGTCCCGGGACCCGGCTGCGATCACGCTTTCAATCGATGCGCTATGGTTCCCGACATGTGTCGCGCGTTTTCACTTTTTTTGGCGGCAAGCGCGCTCGCAGCATGCGGAACCTCGCCCCCCCCATCCTCGAACGCCGGTCCCGCATGAGATGCGGGCACGGGTGACGGCGGCGGCGCCGAGCTTCCGCCCGACGGCAGCGTTCCTCTCCATCCGAAAAAGCTGCCGTTCACGTTCACGCGACCCGAGGCTGGCGACCCGATCGATCAAGCGACGATCGACCAGAAAACCGACGAGCTCATCGATCTCCTCGCGAAGACGCGTTACCTCGGATTCGTCTCCGAACGCGTGCACGGCTTTCCGGAATCGGATCCGCAAAAAAGATTTTGGTATGGCGTGTGGTGGAGCGGCGTCGACGTGAACGTCGCCGGCGGGAAGGTGACGTACTTCCACGAGCCGGGCGGATCCGACAACGACGGCATCGGAAGCTCACCTCTCCTCGAGGGCAGCTGCTTCGCGCACGTTCTCTGGCCCGATCCTCGAATCGAGCATCTCACCCACAAGATCCTGCGCGGCTACTCCTCGTGGGTCCTCGCGATGGAGCGAAGCGCGAACGATCCCGACACGCTGATGACGCGCGCGTCGTATCCGACCTCGATCCAATCGGACGACGACGGTGTCAGCTACTTCATCGATTACTCGAAGAACCAGCCCGGCATCGACAACGGCGCCACGGATTACGTGCATATTGCAAATAATCCGATTTGGGGCGACGAGTGGGTGAAGAACAAGCGGAGCAAGGACGACATCGGTCACATGTTCCGCGCCGTCGCCCAGCTCGACACCTGCGACGGCACGTTCACCGAAGCGGGCGCGCAAGACGATCTCGTCGAGCTCCGGAAGCTCTATCAAATGTGGTCGCGGCGTGTGGAAGACGACGGCTGGGCGATCGCGACGCTCGACGCGAACGATCAAGTCTTCATTCCGCCCGACGAGCTCGCGCACTTCGCGACGGTGGGCACCGCCGACGTCGAATGTGCCGGCAAGCTCGCGCTCCGTTTGTTCGGACGAAGAACGCCCGGCGATCTCGCGTGCGGGAACGGCATAAGCTCGCTCGATGCGGCCGCGACCGCCGCGGGACACTCGAACGGAAATATTTTGCGCTCCGATCACGAAGCGGCGACGGGGCATGCGCTTCTCTCGGCGAACGTCGACATCGCGCAGGCGCTCGTGGCGGGCCTCGCGCAACGGCTCGACGACATGATGAACGCGTATGCTTCGGGAAATCCCGAGCCGTTTCTCACGCCCGAAGACGCTGCCGATGTGATCCTCCATTCCGCGAACGCCGGCGTGCCCCTCACGTGGCGCGAGGTCGCGTTCATGCACACGCAAATCGATCTCGCGCATCAGACCTATCTCGATCCGTCGAACGACGTCGTCTACAAGACGTTCGATCCCTCGACGCCGGACGGCAGCTATCTCTTTCAGCCGAACGGGCAGGGCCTCCACTTCACGAGCATCGCGGCGCTCCTCGGACAATGCGCCGCCGAGTGGCGAAACCCAGCGAGCAAGCCCGTGCTCGACTGCGACAAGCTCCGCGCGTGGACGCCCGTGTTCTGAGCCTGCCCATCGTCTGATACCGTCCGGCCATGAGCCAACTCGCTTACGCCGGCAATCAGGGGATGTCCGCGAATCCGTTTTCGTTCGACGGCTACCGCATTCAGCGGAAGTTTTTCACGTTCCTCGGACGCGATTTTCAGATCTTCGATCCGAGCGGCAACATGTGCATGTTCGTGCAGCACAAGATGCTGACGTTCAAAGACGAATGGAACATCTCGACCGACGCGACGCAGCGCCAGCCGCTGGTGCGTGTGAAAGCGCGCGAGGCGATCGGGTTCAACATCACGACCGACATCATGGATGCCGCGACTGGGTCGGTCGTCGGCACCGTGCGAAACAAAGGTCTCAAATCGATGGTGCGCGATGCGTGGGAAGTGCTCGACCCGAGCGGCAACGTCGTCGGCGAGCTCATGGAAGACTCGAACGGGATGCTGCGTCGCATGCTGCCGACCTTTTTCGGCATGCCGATGATTCCAGGTCGCTGGCATCTCGCGATCGGCGGGCAGGTCGCGATGGAAATCGTGGAGCAACGCACCTTCTTCGTGAAGACGTTCGATGTACGGATGCACTCCGGAGCCGTGGACCGCCGCTTTTCGATTGGCTGCGCTCTGCTCGCGCTCATGAAAGAGCTGCGGCGCGAGCGGCGCTAGTACCTCATACTTGTGCTCGAATGACTCCTTACCGCGAGCCGTCGTCCCGTCCTGAAGATCGAGCCAACGAGGAGGTGACGGCGGAGACCCGGCGGCGCGGCCTGTACACGTTGCTCCTTGCTGCGATGGTCGCGTCCGGGGTCGGGTTCATGCTTCGCAGCTCGGGCCTCGGTCTTCGCAACATTCTTTTCATCTGTGCCGGTGCCGGCGCGGTCGTCGTGATCGCGCGACAACCTCCGCGGCCGCTCGATGAGCCCAAGCCGCCCGAGCCGCCGACCTCCGCCGACGACGTCTGAGGCGAACGACGCTGGAAATTCCGCGGCGCGAGCGGAGAGAACGACTGGTTGCGCGAAAAATCGAGTGTAGGATTTCAGGATGGGCAAGCGCCGCGCACTCACTTCCATTCTTCTCTTCTCCATTCCGATCGTCGTTGCGATCGGCGTGGCGTGTGGTGATTCGAACGACGGGTCGACGTTTCCGAACGGATCCGGAGACGCAGGGTTCGACGTCACCACCGGGCCTGGATTCGGCGACGGTGGTTTGACGGGCACCGGCGATGGAAGCGCGGGTCACGTCGATGCCGTTTCGATCGCGTTCGTGCCCGCATCGCAGACGCTCACCGTCGACGGCGTGAATCCGAAAAGTCAGGACTATCAGCTCGTCGCGACGTTGAAGGCGGGCGGCACCGTGAACGTCATTCCGGATTCGGTGCAGTTCGATCGCCCCGACATCGCGACGGCGAAGCTCGACACCGTCACCACGCTCACGACGCCAGGAATCTATGCGGGAACGGGAACGCTGCACGGCGTCTACGGATCGCTCGGCGCGACGGCCACGCTCAGCGTCGTCGTGAACGAGAAAAATTTGAACGGGGTCTCGAGCGCGATCGCGGGCAAGCTCGACGCCGCGACCACCGCCGATCCGTCGCTCACCTCGATTTTGTATCCGTACGACCAAACGGTGTTCGCGCTCGGTCTCACGTCGCCGCTCATCATGTGGAACGCGCCGAACACCGGTGACACGTATCGCTTCGAGCTCTCGCAAGCGAACTACACCTACGACGTGTATTCGACCGTCGCCGGGCTCGGACAGTTTCGCATCGATCAAAAGATCTGGGACATCGTCACCGCGTCGAACAAGTCGGCGGGCTCGCCGCTCACGCTCAAAGTCTCGCGATACGACGCGACGTCAGGAAACGCCTATATTTCAGCCACGGAATCGTTCACCGTCGCTCCCGAAAGCTTGCGTGGCGCCATCTATTATTGGACGGCGTCGAAAGACAGCAGTGGAAATTTGAACGGACACATCACGCGATTTCGCCCGGGCACGGGCGCGTCCCCCGTCGTGCTCAACAACGGCAAATGCATGGGTTGTCACGCCGTCAATGCGAACGGCACGGTGCTCATCGGCGACATCGACGATCAGCACGAGGACAACGCAGCGTTGCCGCGCACCGATCCTTCGATCGGCCCGTACGGCAATTGGAGCGGCACGCGTCCATGGGCGAGCTTCGACGTCTCGGATTCCACGAGCGATGCCGGCGCCGC
>JAICXU010000934.1 GCA_025934595.1 Polyangiaceae bacterium
GCCATCTCGATCGCGTGCGGCAAATCGCGGAGCGCGAGCACGCGACCCCCATCGTCCGCGATCCGATCGAGCTCTATGCCGCGTGCAGATTGCACACCGCCGATCTCTTCTCCGTGGCTCGCGCTCATGAAGGTCGCTTGGCCGTGCCGATCGGCGGCGCGCTCCTTTTCCTCGTGGGAATGGTGATGCTCGCGCGCTTTCCGCCGTCGAATGGTCTCTTCGCGCTCGCGATGGCGGCGGGCTTCGCCGTCGCCGCGATCTTCGGTCAGCTCGTCGCGCTCGTCGTCGAGCAAATGCGCGTTCGCATTGGACCGCGGTCACCCGACGTGCTTTTCGCGGCTGTGGCCGAGCGCGTGAGACATCGAGACGTTCGAGGGATCGCTGCGATCATTCATCCGAAGAAACGGCCCTGAGCGTCGCGATCAGGAATCGCGCGCCGTCGCCTGCGTGCCGCGCGCGGTCTCGGCGTAGACGATGCCGGAAAATTCGCGTTGCGCGCTTCGCAATTGCCAGTCGCCCTCGAAGAGGACCACGGGGCGACCGCGCACGTCGAGCGCAGGCACGCCGAGTCGCTCGCGATCGAACGCGAGGAGATCGATGTCCTCGCCGTCCTCGCGCGAAACCCAGCGCGCGAAGTCGCATTGCATCGGCTCGAGCCGTGCGTCGACGTCGTATTCGTTTTCGAGTCGATACTTCACGACCTCGAGCTGCAAGCGACCGACGGCGCCGAGGATCGGATCACCCCCGCGCGCCGGCGTGTAGAGCTGGATGGTGCCCTCTTGCGCGAGCTGCTCGATGCCTTTTTTCAGCTGTTTTCTGCGCATCGGATCGATCATCGACACGCGCACGAAAAACTCGGGAGCGAAGCTCGGGATCTCTTCGAAGCTGAAATCTTTTCCCGTCGTGAGGGTATCGCCAATCTCGAAGATGCCGGGATCGTAGATGCCGAGCACGTCGCCCGCGTACCCTTCTTCGACGATCGTGCGTTCTTGCGCGAGGAATGTCGTCGGATTCGCGAGCCGCGTCGTCTTGCCGGTGCGCACTTGATGCACCTTCATCCCGCGCTCGAATTTTCCCGAGCACACGCGCATGAACGCGACGCGGTCGCGGTGCGCCTTGTCCATGTTCGCTTGGATCTTGAAGATGAATGCGCTGAACGCATCGGTCGGAGCGATGTCGCCTTTCGAGGTGTGGCGCTTTCCCGGTGGCGGCATGCGCGCGATGAAGGCTTCGAGAAAGGCCTCGAGCCCGAAGTTGTTCACGGCGCTGCCGAAGAACATGGGCGATACGTCGCCGCTCATGAACTTCGTTTCGTCGAACGCGTCGCCCGCTTCTTCGAGGAGCGCCGCTTCTTCTTGCAGGCGTTCGTAGCCTTCTTGATCGAGCTCACGCTCGAGGAGCGGATCGTCGATGCCCGTGACGCGCACGGGAGCGATCTCGGCGCCCGCGAGCTGGCTCGATCCCGCGCGCGATTCGTCGAACAAGTAGACGCGTTTGTCGTCGTCTTTGTCGAATCCGCGCGAATAAATCCCGCGAAACGTGGCGCCGCGATAAATGGGCCACGTGACCGGATAGACGCCGATGCCGAGCACGCTCTCGACCTCGCCGACGAGATCGAACGGCTCGCGGCCCGGCCGATCCAATTTGTTCACGAAGCTGAAGATCGGCATCTTTCGTTGCTTGCAAACGCGGAACAATTTCTTCGTCTGCGCTTCGACGCCTTTTGCGCAGTCGAGCAGCATCACGGCGCCGTCGACGGCGTGGAGCGTGCGGTACGTGTCCTCGCTGAAGTCGGCGTGACCCGGCGTGTCGAGCAAGTTCATCGCCATGCCGCGATACGGAAATTGAAGGACGCTCGTCGTGATCGAGATCCCGCGCTCGCGTTCCATCTGCATCCAATCGCTGACTGCCGATGCGCGTCCGCGTTTCGCTTTCACGGCGCCGGCGAGCTGGATAGCTCCGCCGTACAAGAGGAGCTTCTCGGTGAGCGTGGTTTTTCCCGCGTCCGGATGCGAAATGATGGCGAACGTACGTCGACGCGCGATCTCGCGCCCGAGTTGAGACGGGAGCTCATCCACCA
>JAICXU010000914.1 GCA_025934595.1 Polyangiaceae bacterium
CCCATGAACTGGTTGCAGGGCACGCCCAGCACCACGAGGCCCTTGTCCTTGTAGTCGGAGTAGAGCTTCTCGAGGCCGTCGTATTGCGGCGTGAGCCCGCACTCGGAGGCCACGTTCACGACGAGCAGCGTCTTGCCCTTGTAGTCGGACAACTTTTTGTCGGCGCCGTCGATCGTCTTCGCGGAAAAATCGTGAACGCTCTTGGTCATGACGAGCTCCTTCTTCGTTTTCTAGAGGCCGACCGGATGCCAGACGGTCTTGTGCTCGAGGAATTTTTCGATGAATCCCAAACCTTGCCCGGCGCGATCATCCAGCCAAAATTCCGGGCCGCCGGCGCGATGCGTCTTCACGCGCTTGATGTTGTCGGCGCCTTCCTTTTCGAGCGTCGCCGCGAGCGACGTATCCGCGAGCCACGCGTCGATGCCGATGACCTCGCGATGCTTCGCCAAGATCGGCGCGATCTCTTTGGCTTGTCCGGTGAGGACGTTCACGACGCCCTTCGGCAAGTCGCTCGTCGCGAGGCATTCGCACCACACGACCGCGGTGCGTGGATCGGTTTCGCTCGCGACCGCGACGACGACGTTGCCGCTCACGATGACGGGCAGCACCGTCGACACGAGACCGAGCAGCGACGGACGGTCCGGGGCGACCACGGCGATGACGCCCATGGGCTCCGGCACCGTGAATCCGAAATGCGGACCTGCGACCGGATTCGACGACGCGACGAGCGAATGGAATTTGTCGGAAAATCCCGCATAAAAAATCGCGCGATCGATCGACGCGTCGACCTCGAGCTCGGCCTCTTCCTCGTTCGCGCCGCCGTTCACGAGCATCTCGAAGAGCTCGCTCTTGCGCGACTCCATGACCTCCGCGAGGCGATAGAGGATCTGCCCGCGATTGAACGCCGTTCTTCCCTGCCATCCTGCTTCGGCGTTTTTCGCGGCCAGCACCGCGTCACGCGCGTCCTTGCGCGACCCGCGCGGAATGTTGACGGTGAGCGGATCGGCCTCGTGCGTACCGGACTTCACTTGGAAGTAACGGCCGGACTCGGAGCGCACGAACTCGCCGCCGACGAACATTTTGTACGCTTTGGCAACACGCAACCGATCGGTTGCATTTCCGTTCTCTTCTTCGCGGGACGCTCGCACGAGCGGGCCGCCGACGCTTCGCGCCAGATCTTCGTGCGCGAGCGCCTTCGCGTTTTCTCGTGTCTTCGTTCTCGTGCTCATCCTTCGAGCTCCACGTAAGCGGAGAGACCCTGGCGGCCGCCCTCGCGTCCGAAGCCGCTCTCTTTGTAACCGCCGAACGGCGAAGACGGATCGAACTTGTTGTAGGTATTGCCCCAAATCACGCCTGCTTTGAGCCGTGTAGCCATCCAGAAAATCTTCGCGCCCTTGTCGGTCCAAATTCCCGCCGAGAGCCCGTACATCGTGTTGTTCGCCTTTTCGAGCGCCTCGTCGGGCGTGCGGAACGTCATCACCGTGAGCACGGGACCGAAGATTTCTTCGCGCGCGATGCGCGACGATTGGCTCGCGCCCGTGAAGAACGTCGGCGCGAACCAATACCCTTTCGACGGTAGCGGGCAGCTCGAGGTGAAACGCTCGGCGCCTTCCTCGTCTCCCGCGGCGACGAGCTCTCGGATTTTCTCGAGCTGCATCTTCGAGTTGATCGCGCCGACGTCGGTGTTCTTGTCGAGCGGATCGCCGACGCGCAAGGTCGCGATGCGATCCTTCAGCTTTCGCACGATGATGTCGTGCACGCTCTCTTCGACGAGCAGGCGCGATCCCGCGCAGCACACGTGACCCTGATTGAAGTAGATGCCGCGGACGATGCCTTCGACGGCTTGGTCGATCGGCGCGTCTTGGAAAATGATGTTCGCGGCTTTTCCGCCGAGCTCGAGCGTGAGCCGCTTGTTCGTGCCGGCGAGCGCTTGTTGGATTTTTCGGCCGACGTCGGTCGAGCCAGTGAACGCGATTTTGTTGACGTCCGGATGCGAAACGAGCGCCGCACCCGTGGCGCCTGCGCCGGTGAGAATGTTGACGACGCCCGGCGGCAGCTCCGCTTCTTCGATGATCTGCGCGAGCAAGAGCGCGGTGAGCGGCGTGGTCTCCGCCGGCTTCAAGAC
>JAICXU010000751.1 GCA_025934595.1 Polyangiaceae bacterium
CCGAGCGCCATCGGCAGCATGCCGAGGATCATCGCGAGCGCGGTCATCAGCACCGGTCGCAGGCGCGTTTTTCCCGCTTCGAGCGCCGCGGCCTGCGCACCGATGTCGTTCTCTGCGCGCACGTCGTTCGCGAAGTTGACGAGGAGGATGCTGTTCGACACTGCGACGCCGACGGCCATGATCGTCCCCATCAGCGACTCGACGTTCAACGTCGTTCCCGTCACGGCGAGCATCCATAGAACGCCCGCGAGCGCGCCGGGCACCGCGAACATGATGATGAACGGATCGATCCACGATTGATAGAGGACGACCATGAGCAAATAGACGAGCACGCTCGCGAAGAGCACGCCGAACCCGAGGCTCGAGAACGAGGAGAACATGCTCTCCGCTTGTCCGCGCACGCGCACGTACGTGGCGGGCGGCAGCTTTCCGAGACCTGAGATCGCGCGATCGATGTCCTTCGCGACGCCGCCGAGATCGCGACCTTCGACGCCCACGTGCACGTCGACGACGCGTTGTACGGCGTCGTGCGTGATGAGCGATTTGCTGAGCGTCGGACGAATCGAGGCCACCGCACCCAAGTACGGTGCCGTGCCCTGCAGCGCATACGGCGACGGCAATGTCGCGTTCAACGTCGGCGGCGTCGTCGCCGATCCCGCCTGCGGAAGCGTGATTTGCGGCGTGCCGTTCGACAGCGGGATCGTCATGAGATCGTCGATGCTCGCCACGCGGTCGAGCGGAGTCTGCGTGGCGACGATGTAATTCACGCCGTTCTTCGGGCTCAGCCAAAACGACGGCGCGACGAGGCCGCTTCCCGCGAGCGTGTCGAGCAAGTTGTTGGAGACGTCGCGCTGGGTGAGGCCGATCTGCGCCGCACGCTGGCGATCGATGTCGATGTAGAGCGCCGGGTGATCGATGACCTGCGGAATGCGCACGTCGACGGCGCCGGGAATCGCTTCGATGCTCGCCTTCAATTTGCGCGCGATCGCCATGCCGCCATCGAGATCGCGGCCTTCGATCTCGACGTCGATCGGCGCGGCGAGACCGAAGTTCAAGACTTGGCTGATGATGTCGGCGGATTGGAAATAGAACTGCGTGCCCGGGAAGGCCGTTTTCAGCTGCTTTCGGAGCTCTCGCCGATACGTCTCGGTGGGCTGATGCTTCGGCGAGAGCGCGATGAGAATGTCGGCGTCTTGTCCGCCGATGTTGTCGGTCTGGACGAACGCGAGATTGTAGAAGACCGGCACGCCGATGCTGTCGTTGATGGTGGCGAGGTCGCCCGCGGGAATGATCTCGCGAATTTTCGCTTCGACGTCGGCGACGCGATGCTCGGTCTCTTCGATGCGCATGCCGATCGGCGCGCGCATGTGGAGGCGCATTTGTCCGGCGTCGACGGTCGGAAAGAAATCCATGCCGATGACGCGCCCGAGGCCCACCCCCGTGATGACGACGAAGACGAGCGCGCAAAGGAGCGTGAATGCGCGCGCCTCCATCGCGGTCGCGAGGATCGACATGTACGCATTTTGGAATTTCTCGAAGCCTGCGTCGCGCGTGCGATTGAATCGATCGACGATGCCCTTTCCGTCCGGATGAAGCTTCTCCTTTTCCATCAGCATGCGCGCCAAGGTCGGCACGAGCGTTCGTGACAGGAGGTACGAAGCGAGCATCGCGAAGACGACCGAGAGCGCGAGAGGCGTGAACAAAAACTTCGCCGGGCCCGTGAGCAGGACGACGGGAAAAAAGACGATGCAGATCGTGAGCGTCGCCGCCAGCGCGGGAGTCGCGATTTGATGCGCGCCGTCGAGAATGGCGACGGTGAGCGGCTTTCCGAGATGCCGATTGCGGTGGATGTTCTCGACCTCCACCGTCGCGTCGTCGACGAGCATGCCGATCGCGAGCGCGAGCCCGCCGAGCGTCATGATGTTCACCGATTGTCCCGTGAGATAGAGGCCGGTGAGCGACGTGAAGATCGCGAGCGGGATCGACGTGCACACGATGACGACGCTGCGAATGCTGCCGAGGAAAAACAAAATCATCAGCGACACGAGCGCACCGGAAATCACGCCTTCGCGTAGAACACCGGAAATTGCCGCGCGAACGAAGATCGACTGATCGAAATCGATGTTGATCTCCATGCCCTCGGGCGCGGCGGCTTTGATGACGGGGATGAGGCTCTTCGCGGCGTCGACGACGGCGATGGTCGACGCGCTCGATTTTTTCAGAATGGCGAGATACGTCGAGCGCTGGCCGTTCACGCGCACGATGTTCTGCTGCACGGCGTAGCCTTGATGCACGTTCGCGACGTCGCCGAGGAGCACGGGCGCTCCGTTCACGACCTTGATGGGGAACTTGTTGAACTCTTCGACGGTGCTCGTGCTCGCGTTGTCGCCGACATCGTATTCCGTCCCGCCGATGCGCGCGGTGCCGGCGGGGACGATCAAGTTCGATTGCAAGACCGCGTTCACGACGTCTTGCGGCGCGAGACCGCGAGCGGACACGCGCGCGGGATCGATGTCGACCATCACCTGCGCCTGCTTGCCACCGTAGGGCGCGGGCGTCGCGAGACCGGGAACGGTGAAGAGTCGAACGCGAATGAAGTTGAGGCCGTAGTCGAAGAGCTGCTGCTCACTGAGC
>JAICXU010001130.1 GCA_025934595.1 Polyangiaceae bacterium
AAGAGCGGTCCGGGCAATCCCGCCGGGCTGCCCGAGATAGGTGGCCCGACCTCGGGGTGTGAGATCCCATGCGCAACGTCCACGCCCGTTGCCCAGAACATGGATTCGTCGTCGCAAAAAAGCGCGCTGCGCGCCGCCCACGCGCGTACGCAAAATGCAATGCCGAGAAGAAGAAGCACCAGGCGTTCTTCATGACGCGCGAGACGAATACGCAGCATGGGCTAGCGTTCTCGATTCGAGCGCAGCCCGCGAAGCCATCGATCGAGAACGTAGAGCGACCACAGGGGCTTCGAGCGATCGACTTCGCCTCGCATGTGCTCGTCGCGCCATGTTTCGAAGAGCGCGCGATTCACGAGGCCGGCGTCCCATACCGGTGAGGACGAAAAAATGTCCATCACGCGATCCCTCAGCGCCGTGCGAAGCCACGCCGCGATGGGCACGCCGAAGCCTTTTTTCGGCCGATCGATGATGTCGTCCGGTACGTGACCGCGAGCCGCCATCTTGAAGAGGAACTTCGTCTTGTCGTTTCGCACCTTGAAGCGCGCCGGCAGCGAGAAGGCCCAATCGATCATTTCGTTGTCGAGGATCGGCGGCCTCACCTCGAGACCGTGTGCCATCGCCGCGCGGTCGACCTTCGTGAGCACCGATCCGGACATGTACGTCGAAAAATCGAGCGCCATCACGCGCTCGATCTCGTCGTCGAATCGCGGCAGCTTCGCGAGTAAGGTCTGCGGCAGGCCTGTGCTCGTGGGCAGCAGACGCTTCAAGTCGGGCAAGTCCACGTTGCTCATCCAACGCTGATGCAAGATCGCGGCGTCGTCGTCCCAGCGTCCCGTGAATCGTTTCAGCTTCCATTCGAGCGACTGATAACGATGACGCACGGGCAGCTTGTCGATCGCGCGCGGGAGCACGCGTGATCGCAGGATCCGGGGAAATTTACGGTAGATCCGCGCGTAGCGATGCGCGCGGTAGGTCGGATAGCCGCCGAACAATTCGTCGCCGCCGTCTCCTCCCACGACGACCTTCACGTGCTTCGCGGCGAGACGTGAGAGGAGATACGTGGGCAAGTACGACGCGTCCGCGAGCGGCTCGTCGAGCATCGCGAGCGCTTCTTCGCTCACGTCGATGAGGTCGCGCTCGCGCAGCGTCTCGCTCACGAAGTCGACTCCGATGGAGCTCGCGACCTTCTTCGCGTAACCGGATTCGTCGAACGTCGGATCCTCGAAGCCGATCGCGAACGCTTTCATGCGCGCGCGCGCGTGCTTCGCGGCAAGCGTCGCCACCGAGGACGAATCGAGGCCGCCGCTCAAAAAAATTCCGACGGGCACGTCGGCGATGAGTTGCCTGTCGACCGCCGCCTCGAGCTTCGTCCAGGTTTCGTGCGCCAGATCGCGATCCGACCGGCGCTGCACGTGCGGCGCGGGCAAATGAAAAAATGGAACCGGCTCGCCGAGCTTGCCGTCTTCCCAGACGAGGTAGTGTCCCGGCGCGAGCTGCTTCGCGCCGACGATCGCGGTGTGCGGCGGCTGGAAATAATCGGCGAAAAAATACGAT
>JAICXU010000133.1 GCA_025934595.1 Polyangiaceae bacterium
AACGCCGCTCTGCCGAATGGCTACGCGCCGATCTCGTTCTTCTCGAACACGCAGGGCCCGCCGACCGCCGGCGTGAACAGCACGACGAACTCGATCGACGTGCGCCGCGCCTGGGCGGAGTACCTCACGCCGCTCGGCCAGATCCGCTTCGGCCGCATGCCCGACCACTGGGGTCTCGGCATGGTGCACAACTCGGGCGACTGCCTCGACTGCGACTACCAGAGCGACGTCGACCGCATCATGTTCTCGTCGGGCCTGAAGTCGCTCGACCTCTACTTCGGCGGCTCGTGGGACTTCGTCTCGACGGGGCCGACGAACGCGTCGCCGTACGACATCTACGGCGGGCAGCCGAACAACACGTGCAACCTCTGCAACGTGAACGAGTACGTCCTCTTCCTCGCGCGACGTATGAATCCGGAGCTGCAGCGTCTCGCTCTCTCGCGCGGCGACGTGGTCGTGAACGGCGGCATCTATACCGTCTACCGAAATCAGATCCTCGACGTGACGGCGGGACAGAATCCGATGACCGGCACCGACGCGCAAGGCGGCACGACGCCGAACAACGGGCTCGAGTACCGCGGCGCATGGGCGATCATTCCGGATCCGTGGGTCCAGGTCCTCTGGAAAAAGTTCCGTTTCGAGGCTGAATTTGCGTCGATTTGGGGCTCTCTCGGAAATTCGCCGGCCGGCAACACGGTGCAGGATCCGATCAAGATTCGTCAATTCGGTCTCGCGACCGAGAGCGAGCTCAAAGCGATCGAGGACAAGCTCCGCATCAAATTCGGCTTCGGTTGGGCGTCGGGCGATCCCTGGGCGGAAGGCTTGAATCCGGGCGCAAACGGTCTTCAGCCCGAGGGCACGCAACCGATTCGCACGTTCCACTTCAACCCTGCGTACAACGTCGACCTCATCTTCTTCCGCTCGATCCTCTCGCGCGTCGAAGGCGCGTACTATTTCCGGCCGAGCGTCGACTACGATTTCATCCGCGATCCCGGCGGACAAAAATTCGGCGGCGGCGCGGCGATCATCTGGTCGCGCGCGTCCGAGTTCGAGCAAACCCCCGGCAACAAACGCGACCTCGGCGTCGAGCTCGACCTCCAGGTTTATTATCAAGCGAAGGACGGCTCGCTCAACGACGACCTCGAGAAGATCGGCGGGTTCTACGCCGCCCTTCAATACGGCGTATTTTTCCCGCTCGGCGGCCTCGACTACTTGCCCACTCAGACGCAAAACACGAGCGTGATTCCGGACTGGTCGACCTCGGCCGCGCAAACGGTGCGACTCTTCCTCGGCGTCGTCTACTGACGAGCGGCGTCCTAGCGTACGAGGAGCGCAAAACCGATTTCTCGAAAACGCGTATTCTTCGAGGACATGGCCCGAGCCACGCGTATCCATGCTGGTGCATTCGCTCTCGTGCTCGCGACGGTGGCGGGCGCCGCGAGCTGCGCCACGGCAAGCGGTGAAATCACGGGCGGCGAAGCCCGCTTCGATGCGAGCGCGCCGCTCGTCTACTTCGCCGGCGACGCGGGCCCGCTCAGCCCCGGGCACTCGTGGCAAGCGCTCTACGCGGATTACTTCGGAAATCCGGCTCGCGCGAGCTGCGCTGGAAACGGATCGTGCCACGGCGCGGCGAGCCAACCGGGATCGCAAAGCAGCAATTTCGTGTGCCCCGAGAACGACAAAGACGCGTGTTACACGTCGATTACGAGCGGCGCCGCGCAGCTCGTCGTCGCGCACGATCCGGCCAATTCGGCCCTCCTCAGCCAAGTCTTACGACACGCGGATGGCTCGTCGGGCAACATGCCGAAGAGCCCGCCTTACGCGTTTTCCGACGCGGATTTGCAACGAATTTCCGACTGGATCACCGACGGCGCGAACGACGACCTCGAGCCGCTGCCTGGCGACGACGCCGGCGACGACAGCGGGGCGGCGGACGATGGCGGAACATTGGATTCAGGCGGTGACTGAGCGCTCGGGGCCGGCTGTCGTCTTCTCCTGAATCATTTCTCCCGAAGTGCCGTTATAAGATCGGTGATGCCGAAGATCCTCATCGTCGACGATCAGCGCAACATGCGCACGACGCTCGCGATGATGCTGCGCGGGTCCGGCTACGAGGTCGAGGAAGCGGTCGACGGCGACGAGGGCGCGGAGCGCGGCGCGACGGGTGCATTCGACGTCGTGCTCACCGACCTTCGCATGGGATCGAAGGACGGGATGGACGTGCTGCGTGTCATCAAAGACGCACAGCCGCTCACCGAGGTGATCGTGATGACCGCGTACGGCACGATCGAAAGCGCCGTGCAGGCGATGCGACTCGGTGCATTCGATTACATCCAAAAGCCGTTCAGCGAGCAGGAGCTCACGGTCAAGGTCGCGAAGGCGATCGGAAATCGCCGGCTCGCCGGTGAGGTCGCGTTCCTCGCGAGTGAGTTCAAAGATCGCTACAAATTCGAAAATATCGTCGGAAAATCAGGCGCGGTTCGCGAGGTGCTCGGCCGCATCGTGCGCATCGCGCCCACCGACGCGATCGTGCTCATCACGGGAGAAAGCGGCACCGGCAAAGAGCTCGTCGCGAAGGCGATTCACGCGAACTCGCGACGAAGCCAGCGGCCCTATGTGCCGGTGAACTGCGCCGCGATCACCGAGACGCTGCTCGAGAGCGAGCTCTTCGGACACGCGAAAGGTTCCTTCACCGGCGCGATCAGCGCGCGCAAAGGTCTCTTCGAAGAGGCCGACGGCGGCACCTTCTTCTTCGACGAGATCGCCGAGACGCCGCTTTCGTTCCAAGCGAAATTGCTCCGCGTGATCCAAGAGGGCGAGATCCGCCGCGTCGGCGAGAACAAGCCGATTCGCGTCGACGTGCGCATCATCGCCGCGACGAACCAAAACTTGATGAACGCGATCGCAGAGAAGCGCTTCCGACAAGATCTCTACTATCGCCTCAACGTCGTGCGCTTCGAGCTACCGCCGCTTCGCATGCGCCGCGAGGATTTGCCCGAGCTCCTGTCGTTCTTCATGAACAAGTACAACAAGAAGGTCGGCGTGCGCGCGCGGCTGCACGAGAGCGTGATCGAAGCGCTGATGACCTACGATTTCCCGGGCAACGTGCGCGAGCTCGAGCACATGGTCGAGCAAGCCGTGGCGCTCGTGCAGAACGGCGTCATCACCACGGACGATCTTTTGCCCCCGACGCCCACATCGAGCGACCGTCCGCCCACGACCGCGCGTGCTCTTGCCGGAGTCGTCGACACGGCCGAGCGCACCGCCATCGAATCGGCGCTCCGCGACGCGGGCGGCAGTCGCGAAAGAGCCGCCGAGGCGCTCGGCATCTCACCGACGACGTTGTGGCGAAAGATGACGCGTCTCGGAATTACGTTCGACTGAGCGCCGCGTCTTCGTTCGCGCGCCTGTCGCGCGGGCGCTCGAAAACTTTGCGCGCGAGGATCGTCGCCGCCGCCATCGCGAGCAAGAACGCGAAGAGCGCGCGCGAGGGATGCGCGATCGAAAGAATCGCGGGGCCTGGACAGTAACCGGAGAGGCCCCAGCCGATTCCGAAGATCGCGGCGCCGATGACGAGCCGCGCATCGACGCGCGTAAAGGAAGGCCATGCGAACGAGTCGGAAAAATACGGTGTTTTCGCGCGCTGCGCCCATTGCGCGAAGCCCACGTGAACGCCGATTGCGCCGGCCATCACGAATGCGAGGCTCGGATCCCAGGAGCCGGTCACGTCCAAAAAATTCTGCACCTTCTCGGGATTCGTCATGCCGGAGAGACAGAGGCCGATCGCGAAGACCACGCCGGCGACGAAAGGAATCACGTTCTTCATGGCGCGCCTCCGAGCCTTCGCCACGCGAGCACCGTGATCATGCCGGCGCCCAGGAAGACGAGCGTGGCCGCGAGCGAGCGCATCGAAAAGCGAGACAAGCCGCAGACGCCATGACCGCTCGTGCATCCATTTCCCATTTGTGTACCCGCGCCGACGAGCGCTCCCGCGAGGACCGCGACGCCGAGGGAGCGCGTGACCGGCGCGCCGAACGATTGCGGAAGGGCACGCGAAACGGCCAGCCCCGCGAGCAAGAAGCCGGCAAGAAACGAGACTCGCCATGCGGTGTCGCCCGTCTTCGGAACGAGCGTCCCCCCGAAGATTCCGCTGATGCCTGCGATCTTTCCGCTGCCGACGAGCAGGATGGAAGCGGAGAGCCCGATGAGCGCGCCGCCGACCGCGGACGCGAGGGGAGTGAACGTGGTCACGGCTTCATTGTAATGACGAAATCGACGTTATTCGAGACGTATCGCCTTTCTCGACGCGGAAAGCCCTTCAATTTTGCAATGTGATGTTTTCAACTTTGAACCAGAGCCTGGAAGGCATGTCGGCAACAGGACCGAAAAAAAGCGGGAAAATGGCGGCTGAGGCCGAGCTCTGGCGAGGCAAAAACGACGGCACTCGAGTTGCTTATTGCCCCACCTTGGTGAAGCGCGTCCTCATCGTCGACGACGACACGAATCTCGGGAAGACGCTCGCGATCGGGCTCGAGCTGGAGGGCTTTGTCGTGACGGTCGCGCTGAACGCCGAAGCCGCGCTCGCCGTGATCGCCGACACCGACTTCGACGTGGCCATCGTCGACTTGATGTTGCCGGGCGTGAACGGCATCGAGCTCGCGCGTCAGCTCCGACGACGTCGCCCCGAGACACGCGTGCTCCTTTCGAGCGCGTATCACCTGAGCGAGGCGCAGCTCCGGCGCGTCGACTGCGGCATCATCGGATTCATTCCGAAGCCGTTCGCGCTCGACGAGCTCGCGGATTTTCTGCGCGCGAAGACGAGCCCCGAAAGCGTCCGCAAAAAGGCAAGCTCGGCGTAAAGGCCGATTGCGCGCTAGGCTCGCGGCGGCCTTCCCTTGCGCATCGACGTCTTCGACTACGAGCTTCCGGAAGATCGAATCGCCCAGCGCGCGATCGAGCCGCGAGATGCAGCGCGTCTCCTCGTCGTCGGCGAAGACGAGCTCGCGCACCGCCACGTGTCGGATTTGGCGGACCTCTTGCCCGAAGGCGCGCTCGTCGTCGTGAACGATACGCGTGTGTTTCCCGCGCGAATTCTCGGCAAGAAAGCGGCGAGCGGCGGCAAAGCCGAGATCTTCTTGCTCGAAAATCGCGGACCGAGATCGATCGACGTGAATGGCGAGACGCGCCACGCCGAGATTTGGCGCGCGCTCGGAAAGTCGTCGAAGCCGCTTCGTTTCGGCAGCGACGTGCTCGCTTCGCCTCTCGTCATTCATCTGCTCGGTCGGAGCGACGACGGCCTGCTCGAGGTCGCGCTCACGACGAACGATCGATCGAGCGTGCACGACGCCATCGAGCGCACCGGACGCGTTCCTCTGCCGCCCTACATTCGTCGCGATCCCGATGCGCACGATGCGGAGCGCTATCAAACCGTGTTCGCGCGGAAGGACGGCGCCGTCGCAGCGCCGACCGCGGGCCTCCATCTCACGAGCGAGCTGCTCGAAAAAGTGCGCGCGAAAGGATGCGAGGTGGCGAGCGTGACCTTGCACGTCGGCCTCGGCACGTTCCAGCCGGTTACGGCAACCGATCTCGATGCGCATCCGATGCACGCGGAGCGGTTCGAAATTCCAAGAGCGACCGCCGACGCCATCGCGCGCAAAAAGGCCGAAAAAAAGCCGATCTTGGCCATCGGGACCACGGTCGTACGCGCGCTCGAAGCGGCGGCGACCGCGCCGGGCGTCGTCGAGCCGAAGAGCGGCGACACGCGCCTTTTGATCCAACCGGGCTATCGTTTTCAGATCGTCGACCGCTTGCTCACGAACTTCCATCTTCCGAAATCGACGTTGCTTGCGATGGTCTGCGCGTTCGCAGGAACCGAGCGTGTGCTCGCCGCGTACCGCGTGGCGGTGCAGGAAAAATATCGCTTCTACTCGTATGGCGACGCGATGCTCCTCACGAAAGCGGCGCTCGCATGAAGCCGCGCACGAATGGATTCGCGTTCGAGGTCAAGGCCACGGACGGTCACGCGCGCCGGGCCGTGCTCACGACGCCGCACGCGATCGTCGACACGCCCACGTTCATGCCGGTCGGAACCCAAGGCAGCGTGAAGACACTGACGCCCGAAGAAGTCGCGTCGACGGGCGCCGAGATCGTGCTCGGCAACACGTACCACTTGTGGCTCCGGCCCGGCGCCGACCTCGTCGCGAAGATGGGCGGCCTGCATGCGTTCACGAAATGGCCGCGCGCGATGCTCACCGATTCAGGAGGATTTCAGGCCTTTTCGCTCTCGAAGCTCACGAAGCTCGACGAGAACGGCTTCACGTTTCAATCGCATCTCGACGGCTCGCGACATCACCTCTCGCCGGAAGAAGCCGTGCGCGTGCAGGGTCTTCTCGGCGCCGACATCCAGATGCAGCTCGACGTCTGCCCGAAAGGACAAGCCTCGCGCGAGGAAGTCGAAGCGGCCGTCGCGCGCACGACGCGATGGGCAAAACGCGCGCTCGCCGCGCCTCGCCCGGAAAAGCAGGCGCTCTTCGGAATCGTGCAAGGTGCATGTTTTTCGGATTTGCGAAAAGCGCACGCGGAAGAATTGGCGGCGCTCGATCCCGGCTTCGACGGTCTCGCGCTCGGCGGATTTTCGGTCGGCGAGCCCATCGACAACATGCATGCGTGCTTGCAAGAGGTCGCGCATTTCGTCGATGCGGAGCGTCCGCGCTACTTGATGGGCGTCGGCACGATGCGCGATTTGCTCGACGCGATCTCTGCGGGCATCGACATGTTCGACTGCGTCTTGCCCACGCGCAATGCGCGGAACGGTCAAGCGCTCACGCGCTTCGGCCGCGTCGTCGTGAAACAAGCGCGCTACCGCGAGGATCCGCTGCCGATCGATCCCGATTGCACCTGCCCCGCGTGCAGAGGCGGATTTTCGCGCGCGTACTTGCGACACCTCTTCATGGCCGGCGAGATCCTCGCGCTCCGGCTTCTGTCGATTCACAACCTCCACGCGATGGGCGAGCTCGTTCGCGGCGCGCGGCAAGCCATCGAATCGGGCACGTACGAAACATTTCGCTCATCGGCCCTTCAAGCTCTCGCGGACGGCGAGCGAAACTGAGCTAGTCTGCTTCACGCATGTCCGGCGACGAGAAAAAGCAGCTCGGAAAGATCTTGCTCACGCGCAAGCTCGTATCCGCCGAGGCGCTCGACTCCGCATTGAAAGAGCAGAGCCGCACGCACACGGACACGCCGCTCGCGTCGTTTCTCACCGACAAAGGCATGGTGCGTGAAGAAGACGCGCTCCGTGCGCTCTCGGAGCAATTCGGCGTGCCCGGCATCAACTTGAGCCAGGTGGCGATCCTGCTCGAGCATCTGAACGTGATGCCGCGCGAGATGGCGGAGTCGCACATGATGCTGCCGGTCCTCCTCCGCGGCGATCGCCTCTTCATCGCGATGGCGGACCCGCGCGACAAACGCGTGATCGACGAGCTCGAGTTCGTGTCCGGGAAAAAGGTCTATGCGTATGTCGCGCTGTCGACGCCGCT
>JAICXU010001036.1 GCA_025934595.1 Polyangiaceae bacterium
AGGCAAAAATGGCGTGGTGCCGCCGCCCCCGTGGAGCGAAGCCACGTTGCCGGATGCGCTCGAGGCCCGCGACGCGTCACGCGTGCCTGCGGCCAGAGTGACGGTTCGCACCGATCCCGCCATTTTGCCGAATGAGCCGCGCGATAGCGGCGGCCTCTTCGAGCTCGCGTCACCCATTGCACGACGTGCGCTCGAGCTTGGCCTCGTCGCGCGCGAGCCCACGTTCCACGTGTTCGTAGCCGCCGACCCGAGCGTGATGATCGAGGACGACGTCGTTCGGTATGCCGAGCGCTATGCCGGCGGTCGCGATACGCCGCCCGACATCGTGTACGTGCACGACTTCGAGCACCCCGCCGCGCCGTGGCCGATCATGCTGCCTTCGGGCGTCGGGCCGATCCTCGCGGAGTCGATGCAGCAAGTGATCGAGAAGCTGCAGGAAGAAATTCCGAAGGTGGCGCACGCGGAAGAAGTGCGCGCGGCGCAGCTCGCGCTCGCGCGAGAGCTCGAAGCGCAGAACAAAAAAGTGTTGGGCGATCTCGAAACGACCGCGAAAAATCTCGGCTTCGGAATTCGCTCGGTGCAAGGCGGAATGCAGACGTTTCCGATCCTGCACGGCAAGCCGCTCTCGGCCGAGCAATTCGACGTGCTCGACGAGTCCACGAAGAAAGCGCTGCACGAGGCGGAGTCGCGGCTCACGACCGAGGTCGAAAAATCGGCCGAGCTCGTCAAATCCGAGAGCGCGAAATTCCAAGAGGCGCGCGACGCGGCGTTCACGCGCGCGGCCGAGGCGCTCATCACGAAGGTGCTCGATCAAGTCGCGGACGCGTTCCGCGAGTACGGCGAAGAGATCACGACGTACCTCGAGCGCGTGAAGCAAGCCCTCATCGAAGATTGGGACGACCTCGTCGTCGAGGACGACGAAAACGAAGCGGGCGGAGTCGAAGGCGATCCCGAGCACGCGACGCGCCTCAATCGCTTTCGCGTGAACGTGTTCGTCACGCACGACTCCGAAGGCGCGGCGCCGGTCATCTACGACCGGAATCCGACCTATCCGAACCTCTTCGGCTACCTCGAAAGGCGCGCGCGATTCGGAGCCCTCCTCACGGACTTCACGCGAATTCGCGCGGGATCGCTGCATAAAGCATCGGGCGGCGTCCTCGTCGTGCGCGCGGCCGACGTTCTGGCCGATCCGATTTTGTGGGAGCGCATGAAGCGGGTGCTCCGCGAACGGCAAATCGGCGCCGAGGATCCGCTCGGACCGCTCGGCGTCTATGCGACGAGCTTGAGGCCTGTGCCCGTTCCGATCTCCGTGCGCGTCGTGCTCGTCGGCTCGCCCGATTTGTATGCCGCGCTTCTCGACGGTGACGACGACTTCGCGTCTCTCTTTCGCGTGAAGGTCGAGGTCGAGCCTACGATGCCTCGCACCGAGCAGCGCCTCGTCGCGCTCGATGCGTATTTGATGGCGATGGCGCGCGAGCGCGAATGGGGAAAATTCGACAAGAACGCGCGCGCCACGTTGCTCGATCTCGCGACGCGTCTCGCGGGCGATCAGGACAAGCTCTCGCTCGGGCTCGCGCCGCTCGAGGAAACCGCGGCGTTCGCGAGCGCGCTCGCCACCGCGAGGCTCGCGTTCGACGAAGAGAACGACTCTGGACACGAGCTAGGCTCGCACCACGCTCGACGCGAGACCGCCGGCTCGCTCGGCTCCGATCGCGCGCGCGAAAAGGAAGACGGCGCGCCGCATTCGCTCCGGCCGTTCAACGCGTCGAGGCTGCCGGTCGG
>JAICXU010000958.1 GCA_025934595.1 Polyangiaceae bacterium
AAGTCGAAGTCGAAGTCGAAGTCGAAGTCGCCTTCGGTTTTGTTTTGTTCTGTCTAGCTATTTCGACAGATGTGTGTCGCTTTTGTCGGTGGTTTGGCAAGCTCGTGCCAGCGACACATTTTTACTCGCTCGCGAGTGGGGTCGCTGTCACTGAGCTTGCACGTACGCGTCTATTTTTCGTGCACGCGTCATCGCAAAACCTCCAGGGCTTCGCCCCGAGGTGAATGGAGGTTTTGCGATGACTCGATTTCACTTTCAAAAACTCGATGCGTATGTGACGGCGAAGCAGGTGGCGGTGCTCGTGCATCGATTGCAGATTCGCGATCTGGAGCTTCGGGATCAGGCCACTCGCGCGGCGAAGAGCTGCTTTCTCAATCTCGCCGAGGGATTGCCCAGCAAGCAGTCGGGCATTCGGCGGCGGCACTTCGCCAGCGCTCTCGGATCGATCGGCGAGCTTTGCGCGGCGCTCGATCTCGCGATGGCGATCGGCGCTGTCGATTCGAGCGCAGACCTCGACGCCGCGCTCTCGCGCCTTGCACCCCTCGTCGGCGGATTGCTCCGCGCCGCCTAGCGGCTCATCGCCGAGAGCATGCGTTTGAGCTCCACCGCGAGCTCGAGCATCGGTGTGCTCGTTTCGAGATCGAGCAGTCCGAGCGCTAGAGACCTAGACCCTAGACCACGACCTGGACCGAGGCTCGGACCCCAATGCCACCGACGAAAGCGGATCTTGGACGCGAACCGCGGCCCACGCCTAGGTCGAGCGTCGAGGTCTCGCGGTTCCCGCGTGAAGCCTAGGTCCCGGTCGAGCGTCTAGGTGTAGGTTCTACATCGTGAAAACCGAAGCCATGGTCATCCGCGAGCACGGCGAGCCCGAGGTGCTCCAACGCGAAACGATCGATTTGCCCGAGCCTGGTCCGCGCGAAGTGCGCGTGCGCGTGCGCGCTGTCGCGCTGAATCACCTGGATTTGTGGGCGCGCCGTGGGTTGCCGAACATGAAGTACGAATATCCGCATCGCCTCGGCGCCGATGTCGCCGGCGAGATCGACGCGATCGGACCGGGCGCCGTCAGTGCGAAGACGCCGCTCGTCGTCGGTCAGAAAATCGTGGTGAGCCCCGGGATGTCGTGCGGCGTTTGCGAGAAGTGTCTCTCCGGGAGCGACAACTTCTGCTCGAAATACAAAATGCTCGGCGAGAACACGCAGGGCGGCTACTCGCGCCACATCAACGTTCCCGACGCGAACGTCTTGCCCTATCCCGGCGAGCTCGCGTTCACCGAAGCGGCCGCGATCCCGCTTTGCTTTCTAACCGCCTGGCAGATGGTCGTGAAGCGCGCCGGCGTCGTGCCCGGTGACACCGTGCTCGTGCAAGCGGCGGGAAGCGGCGTGTCGTCGGCCGCGATTCAAATCGCGAAGCTCCATGGCGCTCGCGTCTTCGCGACCGCCGGCACCGACGAAAAGTGCGCGCGCGCGAAGGAGCTCGGCGTCGACGAGGCCATCAACTACGCGACGCAAGATTTCGTTGCAGAATGCAAGCGTTTGACGGGGAAAAAAGGCGTCGATTCCGTGATCGAGCACGTCGGCGGCGACGTCTTCGTGCGATCGATCCTCGCCGCGCGATGGGGAGGCAAGGTCGTCACGTGCGGCGCGACGACGGGATTTTCGCCGACGATCGATCTACGCCAAATCTTTTTTCGACAGGTCCAAGTCCTCGGATCCACCATGGGATCCAAAGGCGACCTTTTTCGGATCTTGGAGCTGGTCGCTCAGAAGAAGCTGCGCCCCGTCGTGGATCGGGTCCTTCCGCTCTGGAGCGCAGCCGAGGCTCATCGCTTGTTGGAAGAGCGGCGTGCTTTTGGGAAGATCGTCCTCGAAGTCGACTAGGATCACCATGGAAACATCCTCCTTACCTCGACATCGGAGGAACGCGCTAGTCTCGAATGCATGAGACCCGGTCTCGTACGGCTCATCTTCGGAGTGCTGCTTCTCGGCGGCGGCATCGCCGCGA
>JAICXU010000723.1 GCA_025934595.1 Polyangiaceae bacterium
GCCCCTTGCGAAAATCCGATGAGGACGCGTGGAGATTTGTCGTCGATCGCATTCGGGAAAAGATTTTCTGCTTGCTGCTCTGCGTTCGTGACCGCGCGCGTTTGCATCGCGACTGTGCCCGACCACGTTCCGCCGCCGCCTGGGCATTCGGTGGGCGCGCTCGGGCAAAGAAGCCACGATGCGCTCGTCGCGCCTTCGCGGAAATACGGACAACCATGGCCCGGATCGCCGCAAATTCCATGCAGGTAGATCGTGAGCGGCTTCGCCACGCCCGCCCCGGTCGGCGGATACGCGTACGTCGGCAGATCGCCTTTCGTCACGACGAGCATCCTCGGCGCGCTCGGATTTTCATCCGCCGTCGCCGTCGCGGCTTCGACTTCGATCGCGCCGAAAAAAAGACAAACCCCTGCCACCACGCAGAGTGCGCGCTCTCGCATGCTCGCCATGACGAACGACTCCTTTGTCGAGCGCGCCGTCCCTCACGGCGCGTGCTCTCGATGGAGAAGTCGCGCGACGCACGTCTTCTGTGACGCTCGTCGATTTCTTTGTGCGATCGGAGGACGGCTCGCTACTTCGTCATGCGCGAACGCGGCGACGACGACGATGCCGGCGAAACGATGTCCGTGGACGCCGGCGTGGGCGTAGCCGACGGATCGAACGCGCTCGAGAACGGGCTGATGCTGCCGCTCGAAAAATCACTCGTCGTGCCCGAAGGCTTCGTGGTGCCGCGCTTTCCGTTCGGCGAGGCCGGCAGCGTCTTCGACGGCGTGGTCGGACCGAGGCTCGTCGGGACCGGAGTAGGAGCGGTCGTCGGAGTCGGCGCCGTCGTCGGCCGGAGGCTCGGGCTCGGGGCGACGTCATTGTCCGGTTTGACGGTCGATCGCGGATGCAGCCCGTCGCTCGCCAATTTACGTGCATTCTGCACATTTTCCGCGTCGTCCCCTGCGGGATCCAGCTCTTTGGCGCGGTCGAGACCGTCGAGACACGCCTGCCATTGCAGCGCGTCGCATCGTGCAAGCGCACGCTGCCGTTCCTGCGCCGCACGCTCGTGCGGCAAGAGATGCGGCGGGAGCACGATCGGATCGGGCCGCGCGATCGGCTCCTCGTGCGATTTTTTCCACCACATGACGAGCAGCACGGTGACGATCCCGAGCGCGGCAAGCGCCGCGAGATCGGCGGCCCATCGCTCCCGAAAATGTTTTCGAAGACGGCTCACGCGCTGGCGCACGCGCGGCGCAGGCAAATTCGAGCTGTCGGCGATGCTCTCGAGCTTGTCGCCCTCTCCTTCGCGGAGCAGCCACTCGAGCGTCTGCTGGGAATCCTTTTCCTTCGGCAGCTCGCTTATGGCCCAGCGAAGCATGTCCTCTACGGCGTGCTCTTGGCCCGCCCTGCTGTCCGGCACTTGATCAGTGAGCTCAGTCGTCTGCTTTTTTGCGCCGCGATGATAGTCGGCGACCTTGTTACGAGCGATTCCCCAGATCCACTTGCGTGTCGCCTCCGGATCTTCGGGACGCGTTTTCGATGCGAGGGCCTCGACGAGCGTCGACTGCACGACGTCTTCGACGTCGGCCTCGGGAACGCGACGGCGAACCATCGTGCAAAGGGCATGGCGAAAGGCAGAGGAGGTCCAGTCGGTTTGGGCCATGAATGCGGGTCGCACACCGGGACATCGTCGCCCAGGAAGAAAGTGTGACACGGCCGCGTCGTTTTTTTTGGGGCGATCGCCAATCCCCCTTTTTTTTTGGCGTTTGCGCGTGCCGCCGCTTAAGGGCTCAATGCGCGCCGTTCGCGGCGAGCCAGCGCTCCGCTTCGAGCGCGGCCATGCATCCGGATCCTGCGGCCGTGACCGCTTGGCGATACACGAAGTCTTGCACGTCACCGCTCGCGAAGACGCCGGGAATGTTCGTCTGGGCGGTGCCCGGCTTCGTCTTCAAGTAGCCGTTCTCGTGCAAATCGAGCTGGCCCGTGAAGAGGTCGGTGTTCGGCGTGTGGCCGATCGCGACGAAGAAACCTGTGACGGGCACGTCGGTGACCTCGCCGGTTTTGAAATTCTTCACGCGCGCGCCGGTGACCTCGTTCTTCGAGACGTCGAGCACCTCTTGGACGCCCGAGTTGTACATGACCTTGATCTTCGGGTTCTTGAGCACGCGCTCTTGCATCGTCTTGCTCGCGCGGAACTCTTCGCGGCGATGCACGACCGTCACGGTTTTGCAGAGGCCCGAGAGGTACATGGACTCTTCCATCGCGGTGTCGCCGCCGCCGACGACCATGACGTCTTGATTGCGGAAGAACGCGCCGTCGCAGACCGCGCATGCGGAGACGCCGCGGCCTTTGAGCGCATGCTCGCTCTCGAGATTCAGCCACTTCGCTTGCGCGCCCGTCGCGATGATCACGGTTTGCGCGTGATGCTCGACCTTGTCGTCGCCGACCCAGAGCCGCAGCCACTTCGATTCTTTGCGCGAGAAGTCGACCTTGTAGACGTCCTCGGTGTGGATCTCGACGCCTTGATGCAGCGACTGATCGCGGAACGCTTTCATCAAGTCGGGCCCCGTGATCTTCGACGGAAACCCGGGATAGTTCTCGACGTCGTTCGTGATCATCAGCTGGCCGCCGGGAATTCCGCCTTTGACCATGCCCTCGAACATGAGCGGCTTCAGATTCGCGCGCGCTGCGTAGATCCCCGCCGTGTGTCCCGCAGGTCCCCAACCGATGATGATGACTTTGCGCTGCTCCATATTTTTCCTTCGCTGCCCTGAGTGA
>JAICXU010000465.1 GCA_025934595.1 Polyangiaceae bacterium
CCGCTTGTGGGTCGCCGCCGTCGACCTGTCGATCGGCACCGTCGACCCGAGCCACCCCGCGATTTTTCTCGAAGGCCAAGAAGACACGCCGAACATGCGCGGCTTCTGGGCGAACGCGGCATGCACGCCGACGGCAGCTCCCGGCGATCCGCCGAACCCGTGCGGCGCCGGTTACGAATGCTGCTCCGGATTTTGCGTGGACAGCGCATGCGTCGACGTGAGCAAAGTCTCTTGCGCAGGCACGGGCGACACGTGCACGACGGGCGCGGACTGCTGCAACTCGGCCGCGGTCGCATGCATCAGCGGCAAGTGCACGGCCACCGCTCCGCGCTGAGCGCGTCAACGTTTCTTCGACACGTCGACCAAGAGCTCGCGAAACCAGCGGTGCGCCGGATCGGTGCGGCTGCGCTCATGGGCGACGCACGCCATCGAAAAACCGACGAGCCCGATCTCCGGCGGCACGGATCGCAAGACGAGATCGAGCGGCTCGGCGAACGCACGCGCGGTTCGCTCCGGCAACGTGATGATGAGGTTCGACGAAGCGATGACGTGCGGCGCCACGAGAAAATGCGGCACCGTGAGCGCTACGCGACGGTGTTTTCCCAGGCGCGCGAGCGCGGTGTCCACGTGCCCGCCTTCTTCGCCGCGCGGTGAAATGAGAGCGTGGAGCGCATCGACGTAGCGGCCGAGCGTGAGCTTCTTTTTCGCGAGAGGATTCTTCGCGCTCATCACGCAGACGAATCGCTCGTCGAAGAGACGCTGGGAAAAGAGCCCGGCCCCGGCGATCGGAGGCACGGTAGGAAGGATCGCGAGATCGATCGCGCCCGACGCGAGCCGCTCCGGCACCGACTCGTGGCCGTGGAAACGGAGGTCGACGTGCGGCGCATCTTTCGACAATCGCGCCATGAGCGGGGGGAGAAGGACGAGCTCGACGTAGTCGCCGCACGCGATGGCGAATCGCGTCGTGGAGGTGGCGGGATCGAACGGAGCGGCGGGCGCGATCGCGCGTTCGAGCTGCTCGAAGGCTTTGCGGAGAGACGGCGCGAGCTCGGCGGCGCGCGCCGGCGTCACCATCTCTCCGGATGCGCGCACGAGGAGCTCGTCGCCGAGCCCTTCTCGCAAGCGCGCGAGCGAATGGCTCATCGCGCTCTGGGTCACGCCCATGCGCGCCGCGGCGCGAGTGACGCTCCGCTCCGCGAGTAGCGCGTCGAGCGCCAGGAGCAAGTTGAGGTCGAGCGATCGAAGATGAGCAACGTGCATATTCGACATGTGCATTATCGATTGTACACATGTCCGAAGAATGCGCATGTTCATGCTTCATCGGAGGCCACACATGTTCGTCATCGCCGGAGTCACAGGAAACACGGGAAAAGTCGCAGCAGAAACGCTTCTTTCGCAGGGCAAACCGGTGCGCGTCCTCGTGCGCGACGCCGCAAAAGGGGAGAGCTGGAAGAAACGCGGCGCCGAGGTCGCGGTGACGGACCTCGACGACGTCGAAGCGCTCACGAAGGCATTGAAGGGCGCAGACGGTGCGTACCTGCTCCTGCCGCCGAACTTCGCGTTCCAGAATCCTCGCGCCGACAACGGCAAGCGCACGCGAGCGCTCTTCGAAGCCACGGAGAAGGCGGGCGTTCGTCACATCGTCTTCTTGTCGTCGGTGGGCGCGCAGCACGAAGCGGGCACGGGCCCCATCGGCGCCGTTCACGATGCGGAGAAGATCTTCTCGGCGTCGAAAGCGAACGTCACGTTCATTCGCGCCGCGTACTTCATGGAGAACGCCGGCAACTCCCTCTATGCGCTCGACGCCGGCGCGTATCCCACGTTCCTCCGGCCCGATCTCAAGGTCCCGATGGTGGCGACGCGCGACATCGGTCTCGTCGCGGCGAAAGCGCTCGCGGAAGGCGGCAAGGGCCGCACCGTGATCGAGCTCGAAGGTCCGCAAGAGTACGATCAGAACGACGTGGCCGCCGCGCTTTCACGTCTCACGAAAAAGAAGGTGAGCGTGCAGCATGGTCCGGAAGACGCGATGGTGCCGGCGCTCACGGGCGCTGGATTTCCCCAGCCCTGGGCCGAGCTCTATCGAGAGATGACCCACGGAGTGAACACGGGGCACGTGACGTTCGAAGGCGGCGCCGCGCAGCACGTGCGAGGAACGACGACGCTCGAAACCGTGCTCGAGGGATTGCTCGCCGCGCGAAAGTGACGAGCGCTCGATCCTCTCGCCGGCGTGAGCTATGCCTTCGAGGAGATCGCGGACATGGACCTCTCACCCGGCGCGCGCGCGCTCCTCACGTTTTCACGCGGAGTTTTCCTCGCTCGCCGGGCGCTGTCGCAACCCGGGGATGACGAGCCGAGCGCGCCGGCTCCCCCGATCGAGGCCGCACGCCGCCCGAACATCCTCTTCATCACGACCGATCAGCAGCGTTACGACTCGCTCGGCGTGACCGGGCATCCGCTCGCGAAGACGCCGTCGATCGACGCGCTCGCGCGGTCCGGCATCCTCTACCGTCGCGCGCACGTGCAGAACGTCGTCTGCATGCCCTCGCGTTCCACGATGCTCACCGGGCAGCATCCGCTCACGCACGGCGTCGTCGCGAACGGGATTTCGCTGGACGAGAGCTCGCCGAACGTCGCTCGCATTTTGCGCACGGCAGGCTACCGAACCGCGCTCGTCGGCAAAGCGCATTTCGATCCTCATCTCGATCCTCTGCTTCGTTTTCCGGAGAACCAGGTCGCGGCGCGGCGATCGACGGGCCCCTGGCGCGGCTTCGATCACGTCGAGCTCGCGACGCACGGTCCGGTGGGCGGACATCACTACGCGGCGTGGCTCTGGGATCAGCATCCCGAGGACGTTGCCGGATTCGGCGCCGTGCTCACGGGGAGCGGCGGCGGCGAGACGGGCGCGCCGGAAGTGAAGCTCAATCCGATCGCGCGGGAGCGTTATCACACCGACTGGATCGCCGATCGCACGATCGCGTGGCTCCGCGGGCATGCCGAGGGAGCGCCGTTCTTCTGTTGGATGAGCTTTCCGGATCCGCACCATCCGTTCGATCCGCCGCGCGATGAAATCAAAAAGCGGGGTGATTTCCGTGCGCGCCCGCTCCCTGCAGGCCATCCGGGATCGCCCGATCGCATCCGCGCCATTCTCGCGAAAAAGCCGGCGCACTGGCTCGGTTGGTACGAAGGCCGGCATCGCAATCCGGAAGGTGGCCCGACGAACTTCGCGCCCGCGCGGCTCGAGCACGATCAGCTTCGTGAGATCGATCACGTCATCCAAGTCGAGAACGAGCTCATCGACGACGCGGTCGGTCGCGTGATGCGGTTCCTCGCCGAGAGCGGCCTCGACGGAAACACGCACGTCTTCTTCACGTCGGATCACGGGGAATTGCAGGGCGATTTCGGTCTGCTCTTCAAGGGGCCGTATCACGTCGACTCGCTCATGCACGTGCCGCTCGTATGGCGACCGGCGCCGTCGGCAAGCGTCACGCCGGAGATCATCGACGAGCCGGTCGGTCTCGTGGATCTCGCGCCCACGTTCTGCACGATCGCGGGGCTGCCCGTTCCGAGCGAGATGGAAGGATCCGCGCTGCCGATCGAGAAGGGATCAGGACGCGAGCGCGTGCTCACGACCTTCGACAGTCAGTTTTCGTCCATCGGCATGCATCTCCGCACGATCTTCCGCGACGGAATGATCTGCACGATGTACGAGGCAAGCACGAAGGATCGCGGCGGCGACTTTCCGTTCTATTCGCGCGTGTGGCTGCACGGCTCGGAGCTGCCGCGCTACGAAGGCGTCGAGGGCGAGCTCTACGATCTGAAAAACGATCCGCGCCAATGGGAGAACCTCTGGGACGATCCCTCGCGGCGAAGCCTGCGCGACGATCTCGTCGCCGATTTGCGCAGCGCCTTGCCTCGCGAGCGCATTCCGCGCCTCCGCGTCGCGTCGCCGACGTGACAAAGCCTCTCGCCTTGCGAGATCTCAGCGCGCGCTGTCGACACTCGGCGGAACGTGGAGTCGTGGATGGCGGAGAGCCGCGGGCGGCGGTGTGATGGGCTCGTCGTCCTCTTCTTC
>JAICXU010000464.1 GCA_025934595.1 Polyangiaceae bacterium
CTCGTCCCGTCGGTGACGAAGCGCCCGACGCTCGTGACGCCGTCGCTGAACGTAAGCTTCGTCGGCGTCCCGCCGATGGCGCTTTGCTCGATGATCGGAACCGCGATCGTGCGGTCCGCCGGCCAGCGATACCAGGCGAAATTCGAGCTGCCGTCGGTCGTGAGCGCGTCGAAGCTTTCGCCATGGTTCGCGGAAGCGAGCGTCGTCATCGCACCGCTCGCGTCGATCGTTTCGACGGCGTCGTCGCTCGCGCCACCGTTGGAATCGACGGCGACGTGCAAAAATCCGACGTTCGCGCCGAGAGAGATCACGCTGTACGCGTTGATGAAATTGTCGGTGACGGCGCGTGACGAGCCGTCCGCGTCGACGCGATAAAGAGTGCTCAGCGTGCTCGTGACGGTATCCGCGTCGTCCGGCGCGATCGTCGATGCGACGTACGTCGTTCCCGCCGCAGAAACGACTTGCCATGGGAAGCCGGGAGCGGTTCCGATCTTCTGAATACCTTGATTTCGATCGCAGCTCACCGCTGGCGCCGCCTCGTCGGTCGAAGCGCTCGCGACCTCACCGCCGCACGCGATCGCCGATGCGGCGAGACACAAAGACAAAAGGGCAATCGTTCTCGTCATCGTTTCGAGGACGACAACCTGCGACCGCGGTCCGTGTTCCCCGCCAAGATTACTTTACGCGGCGTCTCGCGGGCTTTTTGGCCGCCTTCTTCGGAGCCTTCGCCGGTGATTTTTTAGCGGTTTTTTTCGGCGATTTCTTGGCGGCGGCCTTTTTCGGCGACGCCTTCTTCGTGGCCTTTTTCGGAGCGGCCTTCTTCGGCGCGGCCTTCTTCCGCGCTGTCTTCTTCGGGGCGGCCGCCGCCTTCGCCTTTTTCGCGCTCTTCTTTTTGGCCGACTTCGTCTTCGGCGCTGCGCTCGCCGGACCCGACACGCCGTTCACCGGCGCGCGGTCGACGCCTTCGCGTTGCGATGCACGCGCCGCGAGAGCCTCGCGAATTTTTTTGTCGAGCTCGCCGAAGTCGAACGGCTTGTCGATGTACGCGTCCGCGCCGTAGAGCGGGCTCGTCATCTGATTCAGATTTTCGCCGATGCCCGTGAGCATCACGACGCCCGTGTGCGCGAGCGAGATGTCCTCGCGAATTTTGCGACACACTTCCCAGCCGCTCATGCCGGGCATCATGACGTCGAGCACGACGAGATCCGGCAAGTGCTCGCGCGCGAGACGCCATGCTTGATCGCCGTCGGAGGCTTCGATGACCTCCAGGCGCGGAGCTTCGATGGTCTTCAAATGACGCGTGACGAGCTCCAGCATTTGCGGCTCGTCGTCGGCGACGAGGACCAGCGGATTCGGATTCATGATGCGCGCGATCTTCTATGAAGCGCGCGTCTTAAGCAAGGCGTTCGAGATGACGCGTGACCGCTTCGATGAACGTCGCGTCTGGCGGCGTCGACAAGGTAGCGGGCGCATCGACGGCGCGTTTGGCCTCGAGCAGCGGCTCGACCTCGCTCGACACTTCGCGCTGGAATCGCCCGAGATCGATCGTCGTGGCCGGCGCAAGCTCGGTGACGGCGGGCGACGCGGCGGGCCCTTTGATCTTGAAGACGCGGCTGCCAGATTTTTCGCTCATCACGACGTAACCCGTGACGAACGGCGCGTCGCCGACCGAGTCGACGCCCGCGGCGGCCAGCACCATCATTCGACCGAGCTTCACGATGATGAGCTTACGCGTCGCGGAATTTCGTGTCGACTCGCGCCGTGGTGTTCACAAGCTCGCGTGACGAGTTTACGTATTTCACGATCGTCGGCATGTGACCTTTCGTGAGCTTCAATTTCCCTTGCATCATGCCTTTGATGGGATCGAGCTCTTTTTTGATGACCTCTTTCCATCGCGCGTAGGGCGCGACGATCACGAAGGGCGCGTCCTGCGCGTCTTTCGCGGGCATCATTTTGCAGCTTTTGCATTCGCCCTTGTCGATGTCGAGCCAGAGCGCCGTGTCCTCGGCGATGCCGAGCGCCGCGTCTTGCGTGACGACCATCGCGACCGCGCCGTGCGTCCAGTCTTTCCCTGCGACTTTGTAAGCCTCGTTCGTGTTGATCGCGTCTTTGTACGCGTCGGCCCAGGCCTGCGAAGGAAAGTCGTGCGACATGATTCGTGCGCATAGCACGCGCCCGTTCGGGCGCGCTAGACTGCAGGTGTAGAGAGATGACGGGCACCGTTCGTTCGAAAGTGCACGACCGCGGAAACCCGCGTCTCGATGGCGTGCTCGAGTTCGTGAAATTCAGCGCGCGGCCGATGCCGCTCGCGACGCTGCTCGACGAAGCGCCGCGCCGCCTCATCGATCTCCTGCACGCAGAAGTCTGCTCGATCTACGTGCTCGAAGGCGAGCAGACGCTCGTCATGCGCGGTAACGTCGGCTTCGACGCGCGCGCGCTCGGTCATGTGCGGCTCCAAATCGGCGAAGGCATCACGGGGCAAGCGGTGGAGTACATGCGGCCCATTTCGTCGACCCACGCCGAAGCGCATGCATCTTACAAGCATTTCCAGACCCTCGACGAAGACCGCTACCCGATATTTCTGGCCGTTCCGTTGTTCGGAAAATCGGGCCCGCTCGGCGCCGTCGTCGTGCAGCGCGCGACGAATCCATTTTCGGATCCGGAGGTCGAGCTGCTCACGTCGCTCGGAGGGCTCATCGCGGCGGGCGTGCGTCACGCCGAGCTCATCGACACCCAGCGCGAGAAATCGTTCACACGGAAAGCCGGCGGTGGAACGCGAAAAGTGACGCTCCCAGGGCGGCCGGTCGTGCCCGGGCGCGCGCTCGGTGCGATCGCCGCGCTTCGACGACCCGCGCAGCGACCGAGCGAAGCGCACATGAACCTGCGGCCGACCGCCGAGACCGACGTGCGCATGCTGAAGACGGCGTTCGACGTCGCCGAAAAAGTCATCGCGGCGTTCGCGCTGCGCGCCAAAAAATTGCAGATCGGCCCGGGCGCGGCATTTCTCGGCACGTACGTCGAGATCCTCGGTGATGCCCGCTTTCGCGAGCGCGCGAGCGAGATCGCAGCCACCGGCGTCGGCATCGCGCAAGCTCTCAGCCAAGTCGCGCGCGAGGTCACGCGAGCCGCCGCCAACATCACGCGCGATCCGTTCCTCGAGGAACGCGCGCGCGACATCGAAGATTTGTGCGATGCGCTCACGATGATGGCGGCGACCGACAAGCGCGCGGAGCTGCCGTCGAAGGCGGTGCTCATCGGCGACGGTCTCACCGTGTTCGATCTGCTCATCTCCGCGCGCAGCCATCCCGTCGGCGTGGCGCTGAGCGAGCGAGCCGGCGGCCCGCGCTCGCGTGCGCTCCTCGAGCTGCTCGATGTTCCTTCGATCGTCGACACCCAAGGCCTCTTCCGATGGGCGTCGGACGGCGACGTGGCCGTCATCGACGCCGACCACGGCCTGCTCGTCATCAATCCTTCGAAGAGCGAGATCGCCGCGCTCCGCCGTTTCCGAAAAGACGAGAACGAACAAAACCCCGAAAATCAGGCCGAATCGTGAGGCGTTCGCGGGCGAGCCAAGGGACGCGTGTCTCCGGTGTTTTCCATGCATGCGGGAGAGCGTCGTCGTGAACGAGCGTCCGGCCGAAACCACCGAAGCGTCGCGCGACTTGCCTGCGCTCGGCGAGGAGAACGAAGGCGAACGCGTCTCGGTGACCGACGTCCATGGAAGCGTGGCGCGCTTCGACATGTCGTATCCCGCCCAAGACGGGCCGACGCTCTTCGGTCCGCCTCTTCGTCAGAGGCTGCCGTCGTTCCTCTATCTCGCGATCGCGATCATCGCCGCCGTCGTCATCTTCGTCGCGCCGACGATGTCGCGAGGCTCGTTCCTCTTCATGTGGGTCGTCGAAGGGGATCGAGGTCGGCCGCTCAGCGCCGCGGCGCTCTCGCTCATCTTGGTGGCGAGCGCGATCGGCACCGTGATTCGCGCCCACATGCGTGGCGTCGTCGTGAAGCGCGAAGGGATCGAGGCGCGCTATCTCCTCACGCTCGGATTTCCACGGATCAAAAAATGGAATTGGGCGCAGA
>JAICXU010000407.1 GCA_025934595.1 Polyangiaceae bacterium
CGATTTGCCGCGTTTTTGCTGGGTGCGGCGGGGCCTCTCGGCGCGCTCGGTGCGCTGCGTGCGCTCGAGCGCCGCGATGCGTCTTCGCCGGCGTTCGCAGTTTTGCCGGTCGCGGCGTTCGCGTGCGTGAGCCTCGCCGCGCTCGCGCTCCGGGCATGGAAGGCGCGCACGAAGGTTGCTCTTGCAAACCCCGACTGCTAAAAAAATGAGTGTAGACACGAGAAAGGCACCCCATGGGTAACCTCGGACCGGGCGAGCTTCTGATCATCCTGCTGATTGCCGTCGTCGTTTTCGGCGCAGGCAAATTCGCGGACATCGGCAAGGGCCTTGGACAAGGGATTCGCAACTTCAAGAAAGGCATGCGCGATTCGGAAGACGACGATCGCGAAGCCAAGGCGAAGAAGAGCGAAACCAAAGACACGAAAAAAGACGATCAAGAGCACCCGAAGACCGACAAGGACGAAAAGGCCTCCGCCGTTTCGTAGTCGGGCTTTGCCATGTTCGCGATGGGGCTCGGTGAGCTCGTGATCGTAGGAATCGTCGGGCTCATCGTCCTCGGCGGCGCGGGCGCCGTGTTGTATCTCGTCGTCAAATCGCAGAAAAATTCGTGATACACGAGGTGTTGTGCCGACCTCGCTCGCGACGCGACTAGCCGCCATTCATCCGAGCGCGACGCTCGCGATGAGCGCGCGCGCCGCGGAGATGCGCGGGCGCGGGATCGACGTCTTCGCGTTCGGCGTGGGCGAGCCGGATTTCGAGCCGCCCGCGTACGTGCTCGACGCCGCGAAGAAAGCCATCGAGGAGAAAAAATCCTCGAAGTACACCGCCGTCACCGGGATCGCGCCGCTGAAGGAAGCCATCTGCGCGGCGAGCGCACGTCGTCGCGGCGTCACCCCTTCGCCCGCGAACGTCACCGTGTCGGTCGGCGCGAAGCACGCGCTCTTCAATCTCGCGCTCGCTCTATACGATCCAGGAGACGAGGTCGTCATCCCCGCGCCGTATTGGGTGAGCTATCCGGAGCAGGTGCGCATCGTCGGCGCCGAGCCGGTGATCGTCGAGACCGAGGAAGAGAACGGCTGGCGCATGACGCCCGCGTCGCTCGACAAGGCGCTCACGAAGAAAACGAAGGCCGTCATCTTGTGCACGCCGTCGAATCCCACGGGCACGGCGTACGGCGAGCGAGAATTGCGCGCGCTTCTCGAGGTGCTCGAGCCGCACGATGCGTGGCTCATCGTCGACGAGATTTACGCGGAGCTCGTGTACGACGGCTTCAAGAATTTTTCGGTAGCGACGATCGCCCGAGAAATGAAGCGTATTTCGGATCGCACGATCCTCGTCGACGGCGTCAGCAAATCCTACGCGATGACCGGCTGGCGAATCGGTTGGTCGATCGCTCCGAAGGAAGTCGCGAAGGCGTGCGACGTCGTGCAAGGCCAGAGCACGACGAACCCGTCCGCGGTCGCGCAACATGCCGCGCTCGCTGCGCTCACCGGTCCGCAAGACGAGGTCGAGAAGATGCGCGCGATCTTCGAGAAGCGCCGCAACGCGATGGTCGGTGGTCTCGCATCGCTGCCCGGCGTGAAATGCCGAAAGCCCGAAGGCGCGTTCTACGCGTTCGCGGACGTGCGCGGGCTCTATGGTCTCGAGCACGCAGGCAAAGTGATCGAGAACGATCACGACGTCGCCATGTTCCTCCTCGACCAAGCGCATGTCGCGTCGGTGGGCGGCGGCCCGTTCGGCGCGCCCGGTTACGTGCGATTCAGTTACGCGACGAGCGAAGAGCGAATCGCAGCGGGCGTCGCGTCGATGCGACGCGCGATCGAGAACGCGAAACGAGCGAAGCCCGCGTGACGTAAGGCGACGCCGTGTCTCCGCGATCGCTTGCAATATACAAGTATTTTCTGGCTATTTTGGCCGTGTCCGCGCTGATCGCGGCCCTCGTCTCGCTTCATCGTCAGCCGGCGATTCGAAAAGGATCGATCACGACCAGATGGCCCGAGAGCGGCGACGTCGTCGAGCGTTGCACGAGCTGTCACGACGGTCCGCACGCGGCGGCGCCCGATGTCATTTCGATCCATCCGATCGAGAGCTACGGCTGCGTGGCCTGTCATGGCGGAACGCCGGGCGCAGGGGACCTGAGCGCGCATGACGGGCGGCTCGAGAAAACGAACGACATGGAGCTCGGCGAAGCCGCGTGCGGCCGATGTCATGCGAGCGAAGAGAAGCTCGCGTACAAAGGAAAAGATCTCGCGCCGCATCTCGCGCATGGCCGCGAGGTCTACGCCTCGCGATGCGCGCCATGTCACGAAGCGAACGCGTCACACGACCGCGCGTTGCCCGTGTCGTGGATGGCGAGCGCGATGACGCCGACGTTCGCGATGCAACACTTGGCGATCGAGCCCGCCACGGCGGCGACGCTCGAAGGGAGCGATGCGGCGGCACTGGAAGCGCGAAAAGACGTCGTCGCGTGGCTCTGGTCGAAAGACGAAAATCGCGTGCGTGGTTACGCGAACGTGCCGGGCGCGAGCCGAGAGGAGGGCGCCGAGATCTACGACGCCTACGGCTGCTCCGCGTGCCACGGCAGCGCATCGTCAGCGACATTTCCAGCGCAAGAACGCGACGATTTTGCTGCATATTACATACAAAATCCGCAGCGAGCTCGCGCTTCCGATCCGATGCCGAGCTTTCGATTGTCGCGAAGAGAATCCGCGAGCGTGGCCAAGCTCCTCTCGACGACGAGATCGGCGATCGCCGCCGATCCGCAAGCGGTCGAAGCGAGCACGCCGGCATGGCGCGACGCCAAAGCAACGTGCAGCGCCGACAACGATCTCGAGATCGCGCACGCAGAATGCGGAGCGAAGATCGCGGCGAAGCTCGGCTGCGGATCTTGTCACGAGGGAGGCGGGCCGCCGGCCAAGGGTCCTGCGCTCGATGCGTGGGGCACGACGGCGATCACGAACGAAAAGATCCAAGCCGTGCGGGACGCGCTCCGCGCGCCTTCGCATCATCGGTCGATCGCGAGCGACCAAGAGGCGGCGGACGTGATGGTGGCGCTCGCCGCGAAAACGGACGTGCGCGTCGTTCCGAGATTCGATCCTTCGCATGCACCGTATTTCGAGACGGTGCGCGGCGACGAGCTCCTCGAAGATCGCGGCTGCTTGCGATGTCACGCGCGTACGTCGCGCGACGCGAAAAAAATCGGCGACGTCGATGCCGCGCGCGCGAAGCCGCCGTCGCTCTTCGGCGAAGGCGCGAAAGTGCAACCGGAGTGGCTGCTCGGATTTTTCCGCGATCCGGAAGCGAACGGCGTAAGGCCCGTGCTGCATCCCGAATGGGTGTGGGGCGAGATCGTTCCCGAAGACAAGCTCGCCGTCCGCATGCCGACGTACGCGCTCTCGAACGAAGAGACGACGGCGATCGTGCGCGCGCTCGCGAAAGAAGACGGCGGCGATTATCCGTATGCGAATCCGCCCGTGCCTTCGCTCTCGCCCGGCGACATCGTGTCGGCGCTCGTGCACGTGAACGGCGAGGCCGACCACGGCGGCGGGTGCATGAAGTGTCATTACGTCGGCGCGCTGCCTCTCGATCGCGCGAAGACGAACCTCGAAATGCTCGCGCCCGATCTCGGTCGTGTCGCGTCGCGCTTGCGTCCGAAGTTCGTGACGGATCTTCTCGCGCGCCCCGAAGACTTCGTGCAAGGCATGCCCGCGCTCTGGAAAGATCCCGCGGGGCCGGCGCTCCCGTGGACGATCCCACCGGACGCGGAGCCGAAGAAAATGGCGGCGGAGCAGATCGCGATCGTAAAGTCGTTTCTCTTTCTTTTGCGGGACGACACCCGCTTACCTCCCGCGGGTGAAGAGACGAAAAGGCCAATTTTGGGGCTTTCGAGGCCAATTTTTCCCTTAGCGGGCCGTAAATGATGCAGGTCATGCAAATAGCGGCTCAGGCTCGAGCGCGTCGAGATTCGGATGCCGAGTGAATGGCGCCGCTTCCGGCTGCGTCGAAAAAAAACGGGCGCAGTGTGTCCGAAGTTCGTGTTACCAATTCTGGCTTACTAAGGGCGGCAGGTGGAATCTTGCTCGCCAAACGGATCGTTCGCGAAGGAGAGCTTCCAATGAAGATTCGCTTTCTACCTGGCGTAGTTTTAACGGCAGCGATGGCCCTCATCGCAGGGACCAACGGTTGTAGCAGTAGCGACAATCCGCTCGGTGCGGTGTGTTGCACCGATTTCCAGCCCGGCACGGACATGTCGAGCATCGACTTCGGCGGTGACGTGTCGATCAAAGGACAGATTGATGCGTTCGCGCAAGCGAGCGGCAACTTGTCGGTGGTGGCGGGCACGGCGCTCGCGGACGTGACGGGCGCGTGCAAAAACATCGCGGTCGATCTCGGCGGCGACGCGAACGACGCGGGCGCGAACGGCAAGA
>JAICXU010000781.1 GCA_025934595.1 Polyangiaceae bacterium
AAGTCATGGGCGTGACCTACAAGGAGGCGGGCGTCGACATCGACGCCGGCGACGAGCTCGTCGAGCGCATCAAGCCCTTCGCGAAGATGACGCGCACCCTCGAGGTCCTCGGCGACGTCGGCGGGTTCGCGAGCCTCGTGGCGGTGCCGGCCGGAATCGAAGATCCTGTGCTCGTGAGCGGCACTGACGGCGTCGGCACGAAGCTCAAAGTGGCTATTTCTTCGGGCTTTCATGACACGATCGGCCAGGACCTCGTCGGCATGTGCGTGAACGACGTCATCACCACCGGCGCACGTCCGCTCTTTTTCTTGGACTACTTCGCGACCGGCAAGCTCGACGTCGGCATCGCCGCGAAAGTGATCGAGGGCATCGCGAAGGCCTGCATCGAGTGCGGTTGCGCGCTCGTCGGCGGCGAGACCGCGGAGCTCCCCGGCATGTACGCGCCCGGTGACTACGACCTCGCCGGATTTTCCGTCGGTGTCGTCGCGCGCAAAAAAATCGTCGACGGAGCTCGGGTCACGAAAGGCGACGTCGCGATCGGCTTGCCTTCGAGCGGCCTGCACTCGAACGGATACTCGCTCGCGCGCCGCGTGTTGCTCGATCAGATGAAATTGGATTGGAACGCGCAGCCGGGCGAGCTCGGCGGCAAGACGGTGGTCGAGGCGATGCTCGCGCCGACGCGCCTCTATCCGCGCTTCGTGAAGGCGGTGCAAGACGCCGGCATCGACATCAAGGCCATGAGCCACATCACCGGTGGCGGCCTCCCCGGAAACGTTCCGCGTGTGCTGCCCGACGGGCTCGGCCTCGCGCTCGATGCGATCCCGAAGCGGCCGTCCATCTTCGACCTCGTCGCGAAAGGCGGTCCCGTCGAAGAAGAAGAAATGCGGCGGGCGTTCAACTGCGGCGTGGGCTTCGTCTTTTTCGTTTCAAAAGAAGATTCGGCGAAGACGTTCGACGTGCTCGAGAGAGCAGGCGACGCGCCTTTCGTGCTCGGTCATGTCACCGAAGTGCCTGAAAATACGCCTTTCGAAGCACGCGTGGTGTACCCGTGATCAAGCTCGGCGTGCTCATCTCCGGGAGCGGCACGAACCTTCAGGCCATTTTCGATTCTATCGAAAAGAAGACGCTCGACGCCGAGGTCGCCGTCGTCATCTCGAACAAAGCGGAAGCCGTTGGCCTCGAGCGCGCGAAGAAGGCGGCCGTTCCCACCCACTTCGTCGATCACAAAAAATTCGCGGACCGCGCCTCGTTCGATTCCGCCGTCGTCGACGTCTTGCGCGATCACAAGGTCGATTGGGTCGTGCTCGCGGGGTTCATGCGCATCGTGACGCCGATGCTCCTCGACTCGTTTCCGAATCGCGTCGTCAACATTCATCCTTCGCTCTTGCCGGCTTTTCCCGGCGCGCACGCGCATCGCGATGCGATCGCATACGGCGTGAAAATCTCGGGGTGCACGGTGCATCTCGTCGACGCCGGCACCGACACGGGACCGATCCTCGCGCAGGCCGTCGTTCCCGTGAGCGAGGGCGACGACGAAGCCTCGCTCGCGCAAAAGGTTCTTTATGTCGAGCACCAGCTCTTGCCGCGCGTCCTCCAGCAAGCGGCCGAAGGCCGAATCTCGGTCGAGCCCGGAAAAGACGGAGAGCGCGCGCGCGTGAGGATTCGCGCCTAGCCATGTCGAAGCATTACGACGTCGTCGTGCTCGGCGCGGGAATCGGCGCGCTCTCGACCGCGGCGCTCCTCGCTCGTCGATCGTGGCGCGTGCTCGTGCTCGGACAGGGACATCGACCCGCGTCGTACGCGTTCGAAGATCTGCCGCTCGCACGAAGGCCCTTCACTTTTTTGGCGGCGAGCTCGCCGGTATGGACGCGCATCGTCGCGGAGCTCGCGCAATCCCAGACGTTCCGTCGTCGCGTGACGCAGCTCGATCCGATGTTCCAGGTGCTCGCGCCGGGCAGGCGCCTCGACGTGCCGCCGGATCCTGCGCGCTTCGGAAAAGAAATCGACCGAGAATTTCCGGGTGTTCGTCGCATCATCGACGATCTCGTGCAGGAGCTCGTGCGCTCGAACACGCTCGTCGACACGGCGTTCGATCGCGACGTCGTCTGGCCGCCCGGAACATTTTGGGAGCGTCGTGAGACCGCGAGCGCGGTCGCGCTCTTGCCGCACGTCGCTCGTGCGAATCGTGCGCCTGCGGATTTGCTCGCCGAGTTTCCGCGCGAGCATCTGTATCGAACGGTGGCCGAAGTGCCCGCGCGCTTTTCGACCGACGCGTACGGGCCGCTCGGCTCTCTCTCGCTCGCGCGGCTCTCGGGAGCGTGGACGCGTGGCGTGTCGAAGCTCGCGAAAGGCGAGGCCGAGCTCGTGGATTTTTTGATCGAGCGCGTCGAAGCGCACGGCGGCCAAGTGGAGCTCGGCGAGCGCGCGGTCGCGATTCGCCATTCCGGCGGAAAGACGCGCGGCGTGTTGATCGATGGCGATGCTGCGCCCACGGGCACGCACTTCATCGTGTCGGACTTGCCGACGC
>JAICXU010000853.1 GCA_025934595.1 Polyangiaceae bacterium
GTCGTCGCCGCCGCACCGCGCGACCGCGCCGAGCACGAGCGCGGCCGACATTGGCCATGCGAGCGGCCAACGTTGGCCGATCATCGGACGGTCGCGGTAGGCTTCTCGCGCTTGACGTTGAAGATGCGGAGCGGCTTTTCTTTGCCCTTCAAGTTGGCGGGCGGCAGCTCCTCGACCTCGAAGCGGTTGCCGAGCTTGTTCAGCGTCGGCTCGCTCACGATGATTTGTCCCGCGAGCGCGATGCCGCAGAGGCGCGCGCTCGTGTTCGCGGTGTCGCCGATGACGGTGTACGAGAGCGATTTCGAGCTACCGACATAGCCGGCGACGAGAGGGCCGGTGTGGATGCCGATGCCGATCGCGAGGGGCGGCAAGTCGCCGTCCATTCGCTTGCGATTGAATTTTCCGAGCAGCTCCATTTGATCGAGCGCGCTCTGCACGCACCTTACCGGGTCGTCGGCGTGAACGGCGGGCGCTCCCCAAATGGCCATGATGCCGTCGCCCATGAACTTGTCGAGCGTGCCTTCGTATTTGAAGATCGCGCCGACCATCTCTTCGAAATACTCGTTGAGGATCTCGACCATCACCTCGGCGGTCGTGCCTTCGCTCATGCGCGTGAAGCCGCGAATGTCGCTGTTGAAGACCGTGCATTCCTGCACGAGCTGTCCGCCTTTTTTGACTTCGAGCTTTCCGCTCGCGACTTGCTCGGCGAGGTTGGGGGAGAGAAGACGTGAAAATCGTTCGCGCGTGATGATCTCTTGCTCGATCTTCTTCGCGAGCAAATTGTTCTCGATGAACATCGCGGCTTGATTCGCGACGGCGGTGATCATCTCGAGATCTTTTTGCTGGAAGACGGCGAGCGATTCCGAGTCGAGCCAGAGCGCGCCGAGCACTTCTTTTTCGTGGAGCAGCGGGACGACGAGCGCCGACGAGATGCGATTCAAGATCATCGACTTGCCCTTGGAAGCGGCGAAGTCCATCGACGCGTCGTGCGTGATGACGCTCTTCTGCTCTTTGATGACGTGGCTCAGGATCGTGGACGAGACCTGAATCGGCGCGTCGGTGCCGTCGCGCCGGCGCGCGGCGCGTGGCTGCAGATCGCCTTTGTCGTCTTTCAACATGATGACGCCGCGGTCGGCGTTCACGAACTTGAAGAGCGAGAGGAGGATTTTTTCGAGCAGCTTGTCGAGGTCACGCTCGAGCGCGATGTCTCGGGAGAGCTCCCACGTGAGACGCAGGCGCTCGTAGTCGAGCCGCATCTGCTGCGGATCTTGTGAGATCTGATCGAAGGGCAAAAACCCCTTCGTTTGTGCGGCGATTTGCGTCCCGATCGCGCGCGCGCTCTCGAGCACGTCGACGCGCGTGCCGCCGAAGCTCGGCGGGCGCCGCCCGATATGCGGAGCAATATTCGGCAAGCCTTGGCCTTGTGGCGCCATCGCGGGCGTCGGGTAGGCCGGCGCCTTCGATGGCTGCGTATACGGGGACGGCTGCGGCTGCGCAGTCGGAAGCTGTTGCTGCGGCGGCGCGTGCTGCGGACCGGATCCGTATTGAGGCCTCATCGCGCTCTGCGGTGAGTAGCCGCCCTGCATCGACGCGGGCTGCGGCGCGGACGCTTGTTGCTGGGGTTGCTGCCATGAGCTCGACGGAGGGTTATTTTGCGGCAGATTGTGCGGTTGAAGGACCGCGCCGGGGCTCATCGCGAGCGGCGGCATGTTCATCACACCCGAGCCGTCGTCATAGCGAGCGCGCGTCGAGCCGAGCGCGATCTCGTCGCCGTGTCGCAAGAACTGCTCGCCTCGCACGCGCTCGCCGTTCACGAACGTGCCGTTCAGGCTCCCGAGATCGCGCAGCAAAAATTGGCCGTCGCGCAGCTCGAGGATGCAGTGCTCCTTCGACACGATCTTGTCCAAGAGCTGGATCGTGTTGTTCGGATGCCGGCCCAGGCTGTTGACCGGCCGAAGCTCGATCGCCTGCTGCCCTTCTGCGGTCGCCAGGATAAGACGTGCCATCGGGGGAAAAACCGGGAAAGCCGAATCTACCCTCTCTAGAAGCTGCCGGATAGCCGGAAGGTCTGTTACATTTTCGATTGCGTGGCCGAACGTTCCTCCCGAAGCCAAGACCAGAAGGTGCAGAAGAGCCATACTTCGGCGGATTCGCCGGCGAAAGCGGCCAATCCTGACCCGAGCTCGGGCAGCGCCGAAGACGAGCTGAACGGAAAAACGGCCCCGGAAGGCAAAAATGGCGTGGTGCCGCCGCCCCCGTGGAGCGAAGCCACGTTGCCGGA
>JAICXU010000494.1 GCA_025934595.1 Polyangiaceae bacterium
AAGGCCTCGTCGGCGAGGTCGATCTTCTTCGCCACCTCGTCTCGGGCCGAGGCTCGCTCGAATCGTCGGTCGCCGACCTCGTCGAGGGCGACTACGCGACGGTGACTCCGGAGACGAAGATCGAACTGCTCCAAGGCGTGCTCTCGGATGCGAAGGCCGCCATCGTGCAAGATCGCGACGAGCTCGTCGGCATCGTCACGAAGATCGACGTCATCGATTTCTTGTCGAAGCACCCAGCAAGCGACTCGCAGCCGCCCCACACGTGACGCGAAATGCGCTTTGAAATGCCTGGAATCCTGCACATCGACATGGACGCGTTCTATGCGTCCGTCGAGGAGCTCGATGCGCCGGAGCTGAAAGGAAAGCCGGTCATCGTCGGCGGTGCGTCACGCCGCGGCGTCGTCTGCGCTGCTTCCTATCCCGCGCGAAAATTCGGCGTGCACTCGGCGATGCCGATGATGCGCGCGATGAAGCTCTGTCCCCATGCGATCGTGGTGCCGCCGCGCATGGATCGGTATTCGGAGATCAGCCGGCAAGTGTTCTCCGTGTTTCATCGCTTCACGCCGCTCGTCGAAGGGCTCAGCGTGGACGAAGCGTTCCTCGACGTCGAAGCTTCCCGCTCGCTCTTCGGCGACGGCAGAGCGATCGCACAAAAAATAAAAACCGCGATTCGCGAAGAGCTCGGTCTCGTCGCATCGGCAGGCGTCGCGCCGAACAAATTCATCGCGAAGATCGCGAGCGACATCGGCAAGCCCGACGGCCTCTGCGTCGTCGAAGAGAGCGACGTCGTGAATTTTCTCTCACCCTTGCCCATCGAGCGCCTGTGGGGCGTAGGACCGAAGACCGCGCCGAAGATGCATTCGCTCGGCCTTCATACGTTCGCGGACATCGCGCGTTCGGCGCCGCACGTGCTCGAAGGCCTCATCGGCAGTTGGGGTCTCGAGATCCGCTCGCTCGCGCGCGGCGAAGATTTTCGCGACGTCAATCCCGGTCGCGAAGCGAAATCGATCAGCGCGGAAGAAACGTACGAGCAGGATTTGATCGGAAAAGAGGCGATCGAAGGCACGCTTCTTCGGCACGCGTCACGCATCGCGCAGCGCATGCTCGCCGAAAATCTCGAGGCGCGCACGATCGGCGTGAAGCTGAAATACGGGGATTTTTCCCTGGTTTCACGTCGCACGACGCTCCCCGATCCCGTGAGCGACACGAGCTCGCTCTACGAGGCAGGTTGCTCGCTCCTCGATCGATGCGACGTCGGGCGCGGCATTCGTCTCACGGGCCTCTCGGCTTCGAATTTCTTGGAACGCGGCGAAGCCCGCACCCTCTTCGTGAACGCGCGCGCGAAAAAATTCGAGAAGCTCGAAGAGGTCGTCGCTCGCGCCGACGCACGATTCGGAACGGGGACCATCGAGCGCGCGCGTCTCGTCGAGACGGCGAGGGCGACCACGCCGGACGAACAAAAGCCGAGGCCGCTCAGCGATTTGGGACCGTCCTCGGTCTTGCGCAAAGGGCGCTGATGACAACGGCGGCGTCCGCCGCGATACTGATCGAACCATGAGATTAGGTTCTTCTCGTCCCGTGCGCGTCGCGTTTGCGGCCGCGTGCGCGCTTTCGGCCGGCTTCGCTTATCTCGGTTGCAGCTCCGACGATTCGAACGCGCCGCTGAACACGTTCGACGGCGGACCCGAAGCCTCCACGGCCGGCGATAGTGCCATCGGCGACAGCGCGACCGTCGCCGACGCCGGACCCTGTCCCGAAGGCGGCACCGACGAGCCCGGCGATCTCCGGTGCACCGGTCTGTACAGCGATTGGGCTTCGAAAACCGTCGACCCGAGCAACAAGCCCTACGCGCCGGGTCTGGTTTTGTGGGCCGACGGCGCGGACAAACAGCGTTGGATCTACTTGCCGCCTGGCTCGAAGATCGACACGAGCGACATGGATCAGTGGAGCTTTCCGGTCGGCACCAAAGTCTGGAAAGAATTTTCGTTCGGCGGAAAAAAAGTCGAGACGCGCTACTTCGAAAAAGTCGGCGTCGCGACGATCGACGGCGGCGTCGGGCAGTGGATCTGGGGCACCTACCAGTGGTCGGGCGATCAATCGACCGCCCTCGAAGTGAGGAACGGCGTCGATGATGCGGGACCGAACGACTACTACATACCGTCGCACGGCGACTGCAACAGCTGTCACAACGGCGGCAAACGCGATCGTTTGCTCGGCGTCGAAGCGATCGGACTCGGCGTCGCCGGCGCTACGGGCGAAACGCTCGCGCAGCTCGAGACCGAGGGCAGGCTCACCGACGCGCCGGATGCGAGCATCATCAATCTTCCCGACGACGGCAAAGGCGCGGCCGCAGCGCTCGGCTACTTGCACATGAACTGCGGCGTCACGTGTCACAACGACAATCCGAACGCGCTCTGCGTGGGCTCGGGTCTCTTCATGCGTCTCAGCGCCACCGACGTTCTCGCGGGCCAAGCCGTGACAGCGACGCCGACTTACGTGAAGGCGGTCGGTGTTCAGCCCTCGATCTACACGACGGAGTTTTCCGACGGTGGATGGGATCGCATCAAGTCGGGGCATCCGGAGCAGAGCGAGATTCCCACGCTCGATTCGCGTCGCGGCACCGCCGATCAAATGCCGCCACTCGCCACGCACGTCGCCGACGAAGCAGGCGTCGGGCTCGTGCAGACGTGGATCGCGAACGGCCCTTGATTCGCGGCGATTCGGGCGAACCTTGAAAAGAACCATCGCCGTCGCCGGAACGATCGGCGCGGGCAAGACGTCGCTCGTGTCGTGGCTCGTGCGCCGGTACGGCATCACGCCGTTCTACGAGCCGAACGAGGCGAACCCTTACCTCGAAGATTTTTATCGCGACATGAAGCGTTGGGCATTTCACTCCCAATGTTTTTTCCTCGCGCACAAAATCGAGCTTCATCAGGAGCTCGAGAGGTCGAAGACGCCCGCCGTGATCGATCGCACGATCTACGAGGACGCCGAAATCTTCGCGAAGAATCTTCGTGCGCAAGGACACATCGACGCACGCGATTGGCAAGTCTACGAGCGCCTTTACGGCGGAATCAGGCGCGCGTTGAAGCCGCCGGACTTGCTCATCGCGCTCACGTGCTCGCTACCTGCGACAAAAAAACGAATCCAGAAACGCGCACGCGCCATGGAGCAAGAAATTCCGGACGCGTACTTGCGACGGTTGCACAAGCTCTACGCGGCGTGGTTCGACAGTTACGATCTCGGCCCCATCGTGCGCATCGATACGACGAAGCTCGACTACGTCGAGAGCCTCACCGACCTCATCGATCTCATCTCCATTTTGGATCGCGCGCTCGCGTGAGAATTACTTCAGGCTCTTACGGCTCCGCGGCGGCTCGGAAATCCCCGGCAAATACAGCGTGAATTTCGTGCCTCGGGGCGGGGAGTCGAACGACGACGCGGTCGGAACGACGGTGTCGACCTCGATGCGTCCTTTCAGCGACGCGACGACGGCGTGAACGACGAACAGGCCGAGGCCCACGCCTTCGCCCTGTTTTTTCGTCGTGAAGAAGGCGTCGAAGATGTGAGGGCGCACGCTCGCGGGAATTCCTTTGCCCGTGTCGGACACCGACACGACTGCGGAGCCGTCGATGGCGCGCGTCGACAGACGCACCTCGTTACGGCGCGCCTCTCCGCGCGGCGTGGCTTCGAGCGCGTTCACGACGAGGTTGAAAAAAACCTGGGCGAGACGCGACGCGTTGGCATCGACCGCGGGCGGGTCGCCGAAGTCCGTGACGACAGGCGTCGTGGCGCCGAGCTCGACCTCGACGCGACAAAGCGCAGCGCGAGCCGCTTCATTCACGTCGACGGCGGTGCGCTGCTCGCCGTCGGGAACGAACACCCGCAATTCGCGAATGATCG
>JAICXU010000110.1 GCA_025934595.1 Polyangiaceae bacterium
AGTCAAACCGAAGCGATCGACAAGCTCGTCACCGATGCGCGTCTCACGACCGACGAGTCACGCGCGCTCGGTCGCGTAGCGCTCGCGAATTATTTCGCGGGCGCGGTGATGATGCCGTACGCGACGTTTCTGCAGGCCGCAAAAGAAGAACGTTACGACCTCGACGTCATCGGCCGCCGTTTCCGCGTCGGCTTCGAGCAAGCCGCGCATCGCGTGACCACGCTGTCGAGGCCCGGCGCGAAGGGCGTGCCCTTTCACATGATCCGCATCGACGTCGCCGGAAATATCTCGAAGCGATTTTCTCTTTCCGGAATTCGCTTCGCGCGCTTCTCCGGAATTTGTCCGCGCTGGAACATCTTCGCGGCGTTCCTCACGCCGGGCATGATCCGCATCGCTCTCTCGCGCATGACCGACGGCGTCAGCTACTTCTGCATCGCGCGCACGATCCACAAAGATTCGGGCGGATACCACACGCAGCATCCCGTCCAGGCGATCGGTCTCGGCTGCCAAGTGCAGTACGCGCGCGAGCTCGTCTACTCCGACGGCGTCGATCTCGACAACCAAGACACGGCGACGCCCATCGGCGTCACGTGCCGCACGTGCGAGCGCACCGACTGCGAGCAGCGCGCGCTGCCTTCCATTCGTCATCCGCTGCAAGTCGACGAGAACGTGCGCGGGCTCACGATCTACAATCCCGTGACGCAGCGGTAGCGTTTCAGGATGCAGCCCGGGCGCGGCTGCGTCTGAAATGCCGCAAATCGCGGACGACACAACGCGTTACGTTTCGTCGAAAAAAAAGCAGAAAATCGTTCCGGCGGCGCTTTTCATTTTCGCGAATTGGTTCACTCTCGGCCCCACAGATGACGCCGCACTGGTACGCAATCGGGGAGGAGCCTTGGCAGCCTTTGTTGGCGCCGGAAGGCCAAGAGGAAGTGGTGCTCGAGGCGATCGCGCAGGCGATGCCGGGCATCAGCGTGCGGCTCGCCAAGGGCACCGACAAGACGCCGATCGCGTCGTGCTTTACGCCGAGCGCGGGCTCGCGCGAGCATGCGGTCGTCTACACGCGACCGTCGCCGAGCGCGCACGAGCGCACCGCCTAGCCGGCACGCACGCGCTCGCGCGAGCTTGGGCTTCCCCCTCGCGCGCCGCCGCGTGATCCACGAGCCGAAGAGCGCGCCGAGCCCGAAGATCGTGAGCGGCGCGAAGATCGCGAACATGAGGAGACGACTGCGCGGGTGATCGACCGGTAGCGCAGGCGATGCATTCTTCGCGGCATGAACGAGCAGAAACCCGCGCGTCTTGCCGGAGTCGACGTCCGTCGTGTTCATCGCGTCGAACAGCTCCGACGTCGGGATCCAAAGCGGCGGATACTTGTATCTTGCAACATCCATCATGAGCACGCTGTCGGTCGCTTCGTCGTATGCCGCGATCGGCGAGAAGTGACCGGCGAGCTTCGCCTCGATCGGCCCGTTCGGCTCTTGGCCGAGCGCCGACCGCAGGAAATTCACGATGACGAAGCCCGTCGGATCGGCAAAATCCTGCGAAATCGCCGTACGAAACGCATCGAGGGTGGTGTCGCTCGCGTGAACCGCCGTCGCTTCGACGGGATACGTCTCGAGCAGCGCTTTCAATTGCTCGAGCTGCAATCCACCTCGCGCCACGCCGAGCTCGCGGGCGCGATCGTTGAAGAGGTTGTCTTGCGTGAACGTCTTGTACGGGCCCCAGCTGGGCGTCGCAGGCGCTTCGATCGCGAGCGCATTCAGCACCATCACCGCCGACGCGACGGGACAGAGCGACTGCTCCTTCTGCGTGACGAACGTTTCACTCAGCTTGAAGAAATCACGACGCGCATGCGAGCTCGCGAGCCGCTTTTCGCCTTCGGGACTGTCGAGCGCGACGAGACCGGCGGGGATCGCCGCCGACTCCGCGTGCGCGAGCGCCGGAGCGAGCAGCCACGCCGCCGCGAGAATCCAAGTCCCCCCTCGCATCGTTCGCTCAGCTCGTCTTGATCTTGAGGCCCGTTGCGACGAGCGGATCGAGCACGTGCGTGTCTTCGATCGGCGAGCCACCGACGTCGAGCGACTTCAGCTTCTTCGCGCCGAGGAGCGGCTTCAGATCTTTCACGCCCGTGTTTCGGATGCTCACGTGCTCGAGCTTCGTTAGCTTCGCGAGGGGCGAGAGATCGTTCACGCTCGTGTCGTCGAGCGAGAGCTCGGTGAGGTCGGTCATGCTCGCGATCGTCGAGATGTCGCTCACCGGCGAATGGCTCAAATCGAGCCGATCCATGTGCACCATGCGCGCGAGCGGCGTGATGTCGGCCACCTGAGTTCCCGTTGCCCGGAGTGAGATCACCTGCGCGAGCGTCGAGAGCGGCACGAGATCGGTCAGCTCACCTTTGCCGAGAAAAATGTCGTGCACGCCCGTGAGCTTCGGAAAAATGCAGGGATCGAGCTCGTCGACTTGCACCTGCGTGAGGTTCACCGATTTCACCTTCGCGAGATCGTCTTTCGTGATCGGACCATCGGGCTTCGAGAGCTTCTTGCGGACCTCGGCTTCGAGGCCTGGCTCGTTGAAGACCACGGGATTCGCGGCGGGATCGCACGCGATCTTCTTCTTCGCCGCCGCCGAGGCCGAGGCCGACGGCATCACGGTGGCTTCCGGCGTGGGCGTGGGCGCGGTCGCCGACGCGCTCGGAGTGGGCGTGGGCGACGCCTGCTTGTCGTCGCAAGCCATGAGCGAGAAAAGCACGAGAGCACTGCCGAGGGCCGATCCGAACCGCGTCCGTTTCATGCGCGCGAGCGTACTCCGAACGGGCCGCCGAGTTCAAACCGCGCTTGACGCCCGCGCCGGTGAAAGGAAAGCTCCGCGCATGCTCGATACTCTGCGCACGAAGCTCCACGACGCGATGACGACCACCAAGGGCGATTCGGTCGCCGCGCTGCGCGCTTCGAAGAGCCTCGCCCGACGCGCGAATGCGATGCTCGGGCTGCCATTGTGCTCGAGCGAGGAGCTCGCGGCGCGCAAGGCCGCGTCCGAAAAATTACGAAATTTGAGGGAAAAAGGCGCGATTTTCGAGCCCTCGAAAAAAGCAGCGGCGCCGGTCACCATTTATTTCGAGAAGGACCGCAACGCGCGCGAGCTCGAGCGCATCGAGGAGCTGCTCCGCGCCAAAGGCTACGCGTTCACGAAGCGCGACGTCGCCGGCGACGAGACCACGCTCGATTTCGTGATGCGCACCGCCAAGTGCAAAGCCGACGAGCTTCCGGTCGTGTTCGTCGCGACCGATCCGATCGGCAACTACCAGGCGCTCGTCGCTGCGGACGTCGCGGGAGACCTCGCGAAAAAGATCGAGGGCTGAGCACGTCGCGATTGGCCACAGTCGCAGCGGTCTGCCACACGTCACATCGCGAATCAGCGAAAAAAGCTGCGGCTTTTTTCGCGGCGCTGTGCGTGAAGCGCGATCTGGCACGCAGGCTGCTCAGAGGCACCCCGAAGACTTAATCGTCTCGCTGTCCCAATTCAGCTCGGAGATTTCATGGTCTCAAATGGCGCGGACCCCCGTCCGTACGTCGTCGGCATCGGTGCATCTGCCGGCGGCCTCGATGCTCTCGAACGCTTTTTCGACAATGTCCCGAAAGAAACGGGAATGGCGTTCGTCGTCGTTCAGCATCTCTCGCCCGACTTCAAGAGCTTGATGGACGAGCTCCTCGCGCGGCATACCGACTTGCCGATTCACTTGGTCGAGGACGGCATGCCCGTCGTCGCGAACCACGTCTATCTGATCCCGCCGAAGAAGGAGATGATCATCTCCGGCGGTTGCCTGCTCCTCAGCGATCGCGATCGTTTCCACGAGCTCACGCTGCCGATCGACGTGTTTTTACGGTCTCTCGCGCAAGATTGCGAAGCCCGTGCGATGGCGGTGATCCTCTCCGGAAGCGGCACGGACGGATCGCGCGGAGCCCGCGACGTGTACGAAGCGGGAGGCCTCGTCGTCGTGCAAGACGTCGAGTCGGCGCAGTTCGACGGCATGCCGAAGAGCGTGCTCGAAGCCGGCATCGCGCATTGGGTGCTGCCTCCCGACCGCATACCGCGCGTCTTGCTCGATCACGCGACGAGCCCCGTACCGGCCATCGCCGCTGCGACGTCGCCCGATACGCTGGGTCTCCAGTCCGTCTATCGCATGCTGGAGAACGAGTTCGGCATCGACTTCACGCATTACAAGCCGAGCACGGTGACGCGCCGGATCGAGCGACGGCTTTCGCTCGCGCAGTCGCCCGACCTCGATCGATACGTGCAGAGGCTCGAGCGCGATCACGACGAGCTCGACGTTCTCTATCGCGACCTCCTCATCGGCGTGACGCGCTTTTTCCGCGACCCCGAGGTCTTCGAGCTCCTGCAGCAAAAGATCTTTCCTGATCTCTTGCAGCGAACGCCGCGAGATATCCCGTTGCGCTTCTGGGTCGCAGGATGCGCGACAGGAGAGGAGCCCTATTCGCTCGCGATCGTGCTGCAAGATTTGATGAGCAAGCTCGGCGAACGTCCCGTGAAAATCTTCGCAACCGACGTGCATCGCGCGTCGATCGAGCGCGCGGGTCGCGCTCTCTACGAGGAGGACGCGGTGACCAACGTCTCACCGGAGCGGCTCGAACGCTATTTTCTCCGCGTCGGCACGAGCTACCAAGTCGTGCCGGAGATCCGGCAAATGGTGGTGTTCGCGCATCACAACGTGATGAAGGATCCGCCCTTCACGCGCGTGGATTTCATCAGCTGTCGAAACCTCCTGATTTATTTCCAACCTGCCGCGCAGCAAAAAGTCCTCTCGCTTTTCCATTTCGCGCTCAATCGCGGCGGCGTGATGGTGCTCGGTCCGAGCGAGAGCGTCGGCAACGTGGCGCACGACTTCGAGAGCATCGACAGCCACTGGCGCGTCTACCGAAAGCACAGCGACGCGCGGACGCAAGTCGACTCGCGACTTCAGCCCGCTGCATACGCGGACCGCGTGGGATTCGTTCCGCTGCAGGACGCGGTGCCGAAGCACTCGCTCACGCAGCTCCTCGGCACGTACGACGCGCTGCTCGACGACGTGATGCCGCCGAGCCTCCTCGTGAGCGATCAAAACGAGCTCGTACACGCGTTCGGAGGCGCGAGCCGCTTCTTGAAGCCTCGCGACGGCCGGCAAGGCCTCGACATCACGGACCTCGTCGACACCGAGCTGAAGATGGTGCTCGTCGGCGGATTGCGACGCGCGCTCGGCGAGCCGTCGCCGCTCGTTTTCAAGGGCGTGCGCATCGACATTGCCGGCGAGACGCGCAGTCACAAAGTCACGATTCGGCGTGTGCGCGGGCGAAGCGGTGGCTCGCCGCATCTCCTCGTTTCGTTCGAGGAGACCGATCCCGCGCCGGGCGAGCCGCGGCCCGCTCCCCGCGAGATCGATCTCGATCAAGTGTCGCGACAGCAGCTCGCCGCGCTCGAGTCCGAGCTCGGCCACACGAAAGAAAATCTCCAGGCCGCGATCGAAGAGCTCGAGACGAGCAACGAGGAGCTCCAGGCTTCGAACGAAGAGCTGCATGCATCGAACGAGGAGCTCCAGAGCACGAACGAGGAGCTGCAGAGCGTCAACGAGGAGCTCTACACGGTCAACGCGGAGTACCAGCGCAAGATCGGCGAGCTCACCGAGCTCACGAACGACATGGACAACCTCCTGTCGTCCACCGAGGTCGGAACGATCTTCCTCGACCGCGAGCTCCGCATCCGCAAGTTCACGCCGCAGATCAGCGAGACGTTCCATCTCGTGCCGCACGACGTCGGCCGGCCGATCGAAACCTTCGCTCATCAGATGGACCATCCCGAGCTCGTGGTCGATCTCAAGAAATGTCTCACGAGCGGAGAGCGCGTCGAACGCGAGCTCCGTGACATTCGCGGAAAGGCGTTTTTTCTGCGGATTTTGCCGTATCGCGTGAAGGGCAGCATCGCCGGCGTCGTGCTGACGCTCATCGATGCCACCGGTCTCAAGGCCGCCGAGGACGCGCTCTTCCACGAGCGCTACCTCCTGAACAGCTTGCTCGGCACGGTGCCCGACGCGATTTATTTCGCGGACGCGAACGGAAAAATCATTCGGATGAATCCGGCCATGGCCCAGCGAATCGGTCTCGAGGACCCGCGCGCCGCCGTCGGCAAGACGCTCTTCGATCTATGGGCCGGCGACGAAGCGCGCGCGCTCCACGAGCAGGCGCGGGCCGTCGTGAAGAGCGGAAAGGCCGAGCACTACAAGCTCGAGAAGCGAACGGCGGAGGACGGGAGCGATCGCTGGAGCCTCGTCACGCGGCTTCCCTTGCTCGGCGCGTCGCAGGAGATCGTCGGCGTGATCGTCATTTTTCGCGATGTCACCGATCAGAAAGTCGCGGAGCAAAAAATTCAGCAGGCCGTGCGAAGACGCGACGAGTTCTTGGCGATGCTCTCGCACGAGCTGCGCAATCCACTCGGTGCGATCGTCAACGCCACGTCGCTGCTCAAAGGAGACGGCGACGGCTCCGCGCTCGCGCCGAAAGCAGCGCCCATCGTCGCGATCCTCGAGCGCCAGTCGAAACAGATGGCGCGGCTCCTCGACGATCTGCTCGACGCGAGCCGCGTCACCCAGAACAAAGTCGAGCTGCGCAAGCACGTGCTCGACCTCCGCGCGGTCGTGAAAGAAGCGGCGGACGCGATGCGGAGCCAATTCGAGAAACATCGGATCGAGCTGTCCCTGGAGCTCGGCGACGCGCCGCTTTGGCTCGAAGGCGACCCGGCGCGGCTCCAACAAATCCACGCGAACCTGCTCAGCAACGCGGCGAAGTACACGCAAGCGGACGGACATGTCGTCGTTCGAGCGGAGCGGCGCGAGAACGAGGCCGTCGTCGTCGTGCGCGACGACGGCACGGGCATCCCGGCGAATCTTCTCTCCTCCATCTTCGAGCTCTTCGTGCAATCGGAGCGAACGCTCGATCGCGCCGCCGGCGGTCTCGGCGTCGGCCTCACGCTCGTGCGCTCGCTCGTCGCGATGCACGGCGGGAGCGTGATCGCAGAGAGCGACGGCGACGGCCAGGGCAGCACGTTCACGGTTCGACTGCCGCTCACGCGAAAAGCTCCGGAGGCCGCGCGCGCGAGCACGCCACGCACGATCTCGGGCAAAAAGCCCAAGATCGTCGTCGTCGAGGACAACGCCGACAGCCGGGAGCTTTTGTGCGCGCTACTCACGCGCGCAGGTTACGCATGCGAATCGACCGACAGTGGCGCCAGCGCCATCGCGCTCATCGAGCACACGCGCCCGGACGTGGCGATCTTGGATTTGGGTCTTCCCGTCATGGACGGCTTCGAGATCGCGCGCCGCTTGCGACGCAATCCGGTGCACGCCGACATGTTCCTCATCGCGATTTCCGGCTATGGCCGGCCCACCGATCGCGCGCAAGGACACGATGCCGGCTTCGACGAGCATCTGATCAAGCCCGTCGACTCGGATCAACTCATGTCCGTCCTCGAGACGCTCGCGAGCCGTCGTGAAGCGACGCTCGTCTCGGAAGAGCGCCTCAATTAGAGCTAGAACCGACCGACGGCGGCGAGCCCGCTGCCTCGTGGTACGTCGAGCGGCGCGATCGAGAGCGAGAATGGCGAGCGCGCCCTTCCCGTCTGGCTCGGCCGATCCGACACGAGCTCGGCGTGCTCCGGCAATCCGACGAGGAAGAGAATTCCGCCGACCGCTTGCGCGACGCCCGAGGTGACGAGCCCGACCTTGTTCGCGGTCTCGGCGATGCACGGGTCGGTCGGAATGTCCTGATCGGTCGCGACTTGCGGCGGCGTCGTGCATCCACCGCGAGTCGCCAGGTCGATCCAAGGCCCGAGCACGGGCAAAAGAAGAATGCGATCGGTGTTCTTCGTCGAAGACGCGCCGACGTAAGCCGTGGGCGCGTAGGCGAGCAACGTGACGACGCTGCCGACCACGAGCGCGAACGTGAAACGCGAGGTCTCGACGTGCCCGATGCCTTGGACGCGATCACCTTCCGCGAGCGTCCCCGTCATCTCCACTTTGTCGGTCGGTGCGAGATCGACCGTGCGCACGCCCTTGGCGAGACGGCCACGCACCTCGTTCGCCCCTTCCGGCGAGTATGCGGAGCCCGG
>JAICXU010000044.1 GCA_025934595.1 Polyangiaceae bacterium
ATCACCTCTGTCAACAATCCCACTTCTTCGGTTCCCGCCCCCCCCCCCCCCGTGCGCGGGGGCCGCCCGCCACGCCTGCCCCCCGGCTTGTGGGGCGGGGCCCCCGGCCCCGCCGCCTCGCCCCCCACGGCCCCCCCGCGGCGGGTGGGGGCACCCCTCTTCATTCTTCGTGCTTCTACAGGGCGGTGCCGAGCGCTTGATCGATCTCGGCGGCGTTGAATCCCACCATCACTTTTCCGTGCACGTCGATGACGGGGATCGATCCCGACGGGAGGCCTGCTTGCCGCAATTTTCCCTGCATTTCGCGGGCGGTGACGGCGTCCTTTTCGATGTCCTTGTCGACGAACGGAACGTTCTTCTTGCGGAGATAGGCCTCCGCCTCGTGGCACGCGCCGCACCAAGACGCGCCGTAGATGATGACGGTCGGATGCGCGGTGTTCACGGGATCTGTGCCGCTGCCGACGTTTTCAGGCTGCTGATTGCCGGCAATGGCGGTGGGCACCGTGGTCGTGGGACCGCCGTCGTCGGCGAGCGTGGGCAGCTTTCCTTGGCGGCGATCGAGCGCGATCTTGTCGAAGTCGGCGAGCGTCGCGACCTTGACGGGATAATTTCCGCCGGGCCCCGGCGATCGCAAATCGGCTATGAAAATGCGGTCGGCGTGCGTGCCGTCTTCGCGACCGGGATCGACGACGCGCACGATGTCGCGGCCGGCCATGGGAACGTCGGCCGCTTTTTGCTCGACGTGGAAGTCGCCCTTCGCGTCGATCCACGTGAAGAGAAATCCTTCGGTGGCGTCGCTCACCGCGAACGGCGGCGCGGTGTCGGCCACGGCCACCGTCTTTTTCTTGCAGCCCGGCGTCATCGCCGCGAACGCGATCAAAAACACGGCAAAAACGCGGAACGCGATGCTGCGATTCACGATTCTTCCTCGGATAGACGTGCCCACTCGCTCATCATTGCATCGACCCGCTTCGTGAGAGCTTGCTCCGCTTTTGCCATTTGCGCGAGCTTCTCCCAATTTCCCTGCGGATCTTCGCGTAGGTCGGCCCGGAGGCGGGCGAGCTCTTTTTCCGCGGATGCGATGGTCTGTTCGAGCTCGACGACACGGCGCTTTTTCTTCTCCTTCTCGCGCGCAGCGAGCCGCTGCGCTTCGAACGACGCGCGCCCCTGCGCTTCGTCCTTCGGCGGAGGGCGCACGCTCTCTTTCTTCTTCTGCGACGGCATCGGCGGAAAATCGTCGACCTTCGGCGCGTGCGCCGCGACGAAATCGCGGAATCCGCCTTGGTAGATCTCCACCTTGCCGTCACGCACGCTCACGATGCGCGTGGTCGTCGTCTCGAGAAATCGGCGGTCGTGCGAGACCAAAATCACGGTGCCGTCGAAGCCCAAGATCGCTTCTTCGAGGATTTCGGCGGCGGGAATGTCGAGATGATTCGTGGGCTCGTCGAGAAAGAGAAGGTTGCGCGGCTCGAGGAGGAGCTTCGCGAGCGAGAGCCGTGATCGCTCTCCACCCGAAAATCCAGCCACTTTGCGGAGCGGATCGTCTCCCCAAAAACGAAAGCGTGCGAGGTATTGGCGCGCGGATTCGACCGTGAAATCGCCGCGAATGGTGCGCACCTCGTCGACGGCGGTGAGATTCGGATTCAGCTCGCCGAGATGTTGATCGAAATAACCTTCCTGCAGGTTCGTGCCGCGTTTGATCTGTCCGCGATCCTCGGGCGCGCCGCGTCCGGCGAGCAGCTTGAGGAGCGTGGATTTTCCCGATCCGTTCGGTCCGACGACACCGATGCGCTCGCCGCGTCGAAGCAAGATCTCGACGCCCGAAAAAAGCGTGCGGCCTCCGCGCGACGCTTCGAGATTCTTGCAATCGAGCACGATGTCGCCCGACCGATTCGCGGGCGCGAAGCGAAATGCGATGCGCTCGGCGACCGCCCACACGTCTTCGGGCTTGTCGACGCGATCGAGCTTTTCGAGCATTTTTCGGCGGCTTTGGGCCTGTTTCGTCTTTTGGCCGGCGATGTTCTTGCGGATGAAATCTTGGGTCTTGTCGATGAACGCTTGTTGCCGCTCGAGGAGCGCGCGCTCGCGGGCGAGATCCTCTTCGCGAGCGACGGCGTAGTCGGAGTACTTGAGCGGGTAGATGCGAACGTCGCGCGATCCGAGCTCGAGCGTTTTGGGGCACGCGCGATCGAGAAATGCGCGGTCGTGCGAGACGAGGATGACGCCGCCGCGGTACTTGATCAAAAAATCCTCGAGCCAGTCGATCGTGTCGAGATCGAGGTGGTTCGTGGGCTCGTCGAGCATCAAGAGGTCGGCTTCTTGGGCAAGGACGACGCCGAGATTGAGCCGGCCGCGCTCGCCACCGGAGAGAGAGGCGACCGGGCGCGCGAGATCTTTTTCCGAGAAACCGAGCTTCATCGCGAGCATCGAGACGTGGCGCTCGAGCTCGTCGCCGCGTGCGATGTGATAGCGGTCGCTCACGTCGGCGAGCTGCGAGAGCGCTCGTGTAGAGCCGCTGGCCGCCTCGTGTTGCGCGCGTGAAAGCTCGGCGCGCAAATCGACGATCTCCCGAAAGCCCGATAAAAACGCGCCCAAAACGTCGCCTTGCGCGGCGACCTCGTGCGATTGCCGGTAGTACGCGACCTTCGCGTCCTTCTTGATGACCGCGGTGCCGGCATCGGGCTCGAGCTCTCCGGCGATGAGGCGCAGCAACGTGGATTTGCCCGCGCCGTTCGGCGCCACGACGGCGACGCGTTCACCTGGCGAGAGATTGAACGTGACGTCCTCGAAGAGCGTGCCGCCCGCGTAACCGAAACGAAGATTCGATACTTGAAGAAGAAACATTTCGAGTCGTCAGACGATTTGCTGGAGCGCGAGAGCGGCATCCGCGAGCGTCGATTTTTCGTCGGGCGGTTGTCGGAGGAGCTTTTCGATTTTCGGCATCTTCGCGATCGCCTCGTCGAGCTCGAGGTCGGAGCCCTTCGTGTACGCGCCCAGGGTGACGAGATCGCGCTTCGCTTCGTAATGCGAGAGCAGGCCGCGCAGCTTACGAGCGGCGTCGACATGCGCGGGCGAGACGACGGAATCCATCACGCGCGAGAGCGATGCGGTGACGTCGACGGCGGGAAATCGTCCGCGTTCGGCGATGGTGCGGCTCAAGACGACGTGACCGTCGAGCACGCCGCGCACCTCGTCGGCGACGGGCTCGTCGATGTCGTTGCCTTCGACGAGGACGGTGTAGATCGCGGTGATCGAGCCTGTTTTCCCTTGTCCGGCGCGCTCGAGCAGGCGCGGAAGCATCGCGAATGCGCTCGGCGGAAATCCGCGGCGAGTGGGCGGCTCACCCGCGGCGAGCCCCACCTCGCGTTGGGCGCGGGCGACGCGCGTGATCGAGTCGACGAGGAGCATCACGCGGGCGCCGCGATCGCGGAAATATTCTGCGTACGCGGTGGCGACTTGCGCGGCGCGGAGACGCTCGAGCGCGGAAGCGTCGCTCGTCGCGACGACGACGATGCTGCGCGAGCGGCCCTCTTTGCCGAGAGCACGCTCGAGAAATTCGCCCACCTCGCGCCCGCGTTCGCCGACGAGACCGACGACGACGACGTCCGCGGCGACTCCGCGCGCCACGCAGCCGAGGAGCGTGCTCTTGCCGACGCCCGATCCCGAGAAAAGGCCGATGCGTTGTCCTTCGCCGAGCGTGCAGCATGCATCGATCGCACGGACGCCGGTCTCGAGGGCACGCGAGACGGGTCGGCGCTCGAGCGCGCGCGGTGGATCGCGGTCGACGGGAATTTCTTCGCCATCGGTGATGGCGCCCTTGCCGTCGATGGGGCGGCCGAGGCCGTCGACGATGCGGCCGAGAAGCGATGGCGAGGCGCATACGACGAGCGGGCTCCCCGTCGAAACGACCTCGTCGTCGGGGCCGACGCCGGTGAGAGAGCCGAGCGGCATCCCGATCGCGATGCCCTCCGCAAACGCGACGACCTCGCAGGGCAATTCTCCGGAGCGGCGGCGCACGTGGACGACGTCGCCGATGCGCACGCCGGGCAGCGCGAAGCGAAGGGAAATTCCCGTCACGCCGAGCACACGACCAGTCGCGCGCACGGTGGTCGTGCCGGCGAGCTTTGCTTTCAGGGCCTCGATGTCCACGTCGATGGATGAAAGCGCGCCTGTGTACGGCGCGTCCAGTCGGTTCTTACTTGCTCGTCGCCGCGTGTTTGCGCGAAGCCGCATCTGCATCGCGGCCTCCGTCGAGCTCCGCGTCGAGCTCCTGCAAAAGCGCCTTCGCCTTGTCGCTCAAATTTTTGGGGACGTCGACCTGCACGACGACCACGAGTGATCCACGACCGCGTCCATCGAGCCGCGGAATGCCACGCCCCTTCAACGTAATGACCGCACCAGGTTGTGTGCCCGGCGCGAGCTTGATCGTGTGCACGAGCGTTTTTTTCGACTTCGGCTCCTCGCACGCCTTCTCGACTTTTTTCTCTTCGTCGGGCTCGAGCGCGGGGACTTGGATCTCGCCGCCGAGCGCCGCGTTCGCGAAGGAAATGTGCGCGCGCGTCACGACGTCGACGCCGTCGCGCTCGAATCGCGGATCTTCTTCGACGTCGATCTCGACGTAGAGATCGCCCGCGCCGTGAGGGCTCGCGATGCCCTGCCCTTGCACGCGCAAGCGTTGGCCTGCGTCGACGCCGGGCGGAAATGTGACGAGGACCTTTCGCGCTTTGACGACGGCGCCTTCGCCTTTGCACGATTTGCACGGCGACTTGATGACACCGCCGCGACCGTGGCACTTCGGGCACGGCCCCGAAAACATCACGAAGCCGCGCTGGCTCGAGACTTGGCCGCTGCCTCGACAATTCGCACACGACTCCGGTTTCGATCCGGGCGCTGCGCCGTTGCCTCCGCATTCGTCGCAACGCGCGGGCGCTTCGACGACGACCTCGCGTTTGCAACCGAACGCTGCTTCGCGCAGCGAGAGCCGTGACTGCACGCGCAAGTCGGCGCCGCGTCTCGTTCGATTTCCGGCGAAGCCACCGAAGCCTCCGCCACCGAACAAGTCGCTGAAGAGATCTTGCATGTGGGAGAACACGTCTCCCATGTTCGCGCCGAATCCCGCGCCGCCTTCGAGGCCGGCGTGCCCGAATTGATCGTAGACGGTGCGCTTCTGATCGTCGGAGAGAACCTGGTAGGCCTCGTTCACTTCCTTGAACGCGCACTCGGCTTGCGGGTTGCCCGGGTTCCGATCGGGATGATTTTTGAGCGCTTCACGCTTGTACGCCTTCCGAATGTCGTCGGGCGAGGCGTCCTTGTTGCAACCGAGGACTGAGTAGTAGCAGCGCTTCGCAGACGACATGTGCCGCTCGAATGAGGAGGATCCTAGCGTGGAGGCGAACTCAAGTTAAGTCGATGACTTGGGCTGTCAACGGGAGAGGGGCGTGTCTCTTAGGTGTGCTTCGTGCTCCTGCGCGAGCGCCCGACGCAACATGTCGAGCTCGTCACGCGCTTTGTCGAGGTCGGCGCGGAGCGATGCGGTCTCTCCGGCGAGCAGGTCCCCGAAGGGCCCAGGATCGCGAGATCCCGCGTTTTTTACCTGCGAAAGCTGCTCTTCGAGCTCGGCGATCCGCCAGTGCGTCGTGGCGATCTCCCCCTCTTTGCGCGCCACGTCGAGCGCCAGTGCGTCGAGCTTCGCACGAAGTCGCACATTCTCTTCGTAAAGAGCGTGGTCGCCGTTTTCGAGCGGCGCGTGTGCCGCGGGCTCTCGCGATGGGAGGGGCTCCGGCGCCGCGAAGGGCTCTTGCGGCGGGCCCGCGGTCGGCGCGGCGCCGACGACGTGCACGCCATTCGCGAGCTGCGACAAAAGATCGTGGATGATCTGCTCCCGACGCGCGAGCTCGCGCTCGATAGCGGCGACGTGTGTCCCGCGATTTCGGAGCAGCGCTTCGAGCTCGGCGACCTCACCTTCGTGCGAGAGCGCCGCGCCATTCAGCTCCGCGGCGGCCGATGCGGCCGCGCGCGCTTCGTCGAGCTCGAGCAAGAGCGAAGTGGAGCGCTCCCCTTGCTCTTCGAGTGCGCGCTCGGCTGCGGCCGCACGCCTTTCGAGATCGCGCGCCGCTTCTTCCATCGCGGAGAATGCGCCTTCGAGCACGGCGACACGCGCGGCTCGCGCGGCGATCTCTTCTTCGAGGCTCGCGATCTGCTCTTGATGACGCTGCAGATCGATCGCGAAGCGTTCTTCGGCGCGCGTGGCCTCGGCCGATACGCGGTCGGCCATGGCCATCGCTTCGACGACGCGGCCTTCGAGCTCGCGCGTATGCGAGCTGCGATCGTCGAGCTGCGCGGCGAGCACGTCCGCCTTCAACTTCGACTCCGCGAGAGTCGCACGCGCACCGACGCTCGGCGCAACGTCATCGAACCGAGGCAGCTGCACGATCGCGTACTTCGCGAGCTCGGCGTCATTTTGGCTCGCGAGCGCGATGAAAAATTCCGGCGGGTCCGCCTCGCCTGCGAGCTGTGCGTCGACGGTGACGTCGGCGTCTTCTTCTTCCACGCCGAGCTCGACGAGCGCTACACCCGAAAACGGGACCTGCCCGATCATGCGCACCGCTTCGAACTGCAACGACACGAGCTCGTAGAGCTCGTAGTAGTCGATCGATCGCTCGTCCGCCGGAATCCGCACCACCGACGGATTTCGCGAGGCCACGATCGCGGCTCCTTCGCGTCCGACGATTCGCCGAAGACGCGCGAGGAGCGCCGCGCGATCGGAAATCGAGGACAAATCGGGGATGATCGCGAGATCGAATGCGCCATCACGTACGTCGAAGTCGTGCTCGGGCAGGACATGAATGCTGACGCCGCGCGAGGCCTGCGCGGCCGCGACCCGCGCGCTGTCTGCGTCGTAAACGTGCACGAGACGCGCGCCGAGATCGACGAGCAGCTCGCCGAGATCGTCCATCGCGTTGCCCACGACGAGCACGCGTTTGCCCGCGACGAGCGGCTCCGCATACACGCAGAGCGCGCGAGCCGAGAGCTGGTTGTCGACGTGCGGCATGGTCCGTAGGGCATACCGCGACCGGCTCGCGCCGACAATCGGGTGCGCGCGTTACGCGGCGCGGACCGCGGCTTGTGACCAGGGCGCGAGCGGTTTTCTTCGCTCGTCACCCGCCCAGTCGCTCGCGGAAACCAGCCTTCGGTCCACGAGCCAGTCGGCGCTTTTCATGACGAGCTCGATCACGCTCTCGCGATCGCCGCCGCGAGGCTCGAGCACATAGACACGCTCTTCGGCGCGACGACCCGTGCACGCGCGTACCGCTTTCGCGAGCGAGCCCATCTTCGCGGCCGCCGCCGACGCATCGCGCGCGCGGACGAGCACCTCGAAGCGCGGCGAAAATCCGCCGAAGAGACCGAGCCAACCTACGGCGACCTCGATGCCGACGAGACCCGGCAGCGCCGTATCGGGGACGACGAGCAAGCGGAGATCGTCCATTTCTTTACGCCCGAGAGGGACCCTCGCCCATGCCGTCACGCGCGCGCCGGCGTGACGAAGCGCGAGAAAAATAGGCCGAAGCGCGATCGCAGACGCTCCGATGTCCGCGAAGGAAGCGCGCGTTCCCGAGAGCCAGAACACGAGCCACGGCAGCATCGCCGGCGCGACTCCGAGCCACGCGTCGGGATCGAGGGGGCGCGCCGCAAACGAAATCGAGACGGCGCATGCGACGAGCACGAGGAGGGCGATGCGGCCTCGGAGATACGAGAGATCGAAGACGCTCGGACGCCGCGCGAGCGCCTTGTGCTCCGCGATCGCTTTCCAACTCCCCGGCCCGCGCGGCGCAGGCTTTCGTCGCCCGGCCCGCACGATCGCAAACGACGTCGCGAGCGCGAACGCGAGCACCGCACGCACGTGCGCGCCCGTCAGCGCGAACCAAATTCCGGCTCCGTAGGTGGCCGCGGCAGGAGCCAGCGCCACGAGAGGCGCGACCGGCAGGAGAGATTTCGCCGAGAATTTCCGGGGAATCGTGCGCAGCTTCGCGAACCCGGTCGCGAGAAAGAGGAGGCCGAGCAGACACGCCGTCATCGCGCGCAGCGGGAGGCGGGCGTCCGCGAACGGGTCGGGCGCATCTTTCACGCGCGGCGGCGGCGGAGGGCGGAGCACTGGATCGCGCACCTCCGGAAGGGCCTTCGGATCGATCCGTACGCTCCACGTCGCCGCCTCGCCACGCGCGACGTGCGGGCGCACGAGATCGATCTCGTCCATTTGTTCGGATCGTCGCAACGTCGAAAGGAACCCCGGATTCTCGCCGTCCGCGTCGGCGGCGCTGGGCTCGGTCGGCGCGGCAGGAAGATCGAAGACGACGCGCATTCCATCCACGCCGTCGAGCGGCGCGGCCGACGTCCACGTCAGACGCCATAGCGCGCCGTCACGCGCGACCTCATGATTCGCGACGAGGTCCACGCGATACGAAAAGTGCGCCGCGTAGTCGCCTTTCTTCAGACCTTTCGCATCGAGCGCGTCGAGCCGCAGCGTCCCGGGCCCGAGCACGGTGAGATTCGCCGGCGAGGCGCCGCCTTCGACCGACGTGATGGTCGCATCTCCCTCGGGCGCCGCATCGGCCTCGAGGCCGGGAAGGTCGACGCCTTTCCAGCCGGCATAGAGCAACCGAAAATGGAGCGTCTCGTCGACGTGCGCGGCGCCGTTTTCTTCCACGCGAATGCGCACGTCACGCGCGGTTTCATGGGCTTCGACGGCAGCGCGCGCCGAGGGCGTAGCAAGCGCGGCGCATGCGAACGCCGCCAGTGCGGCGCTGCGGAAACGAGTCATATCCTACATCTACCCACCCAGCCCGATCGGGCCAAATTCAGGGCGATCGGTCTGTCGGAGCGGGCGCGGTGTTGCGTCTTGGCGGTTCGCCTTCTGATCCGAGCCGCTAGTGCCCCATCGCTGCGGCCATCAAATCTTTCACGCTGTCGCGCGGGACCTTCAACGTGAGCTCGAGCGAGCCCGCGCTTCCCTGCCCGGCGGGCGCGAGCGAGCGCGCGGTGAAGAGAATGGGCGTCGCTCCTTTTTCTGGCGCGTTCTGCAGACGAGAGAACATGCGCGCCATGTCGCGATCCTGGTTCTTGAAAATCGGCGAGAGCGGTGACGGCGAGAGCGCGCCGCGCAGCGTGAGGAATCCGCCCGAGCCGATCTTCGCCGTCTTCAAATCGTCGAGCCCTGCGCGCGACGACAAGATGCCGGGATCGGTGCTGGTCGACAGCGCGACTTTGAGGTGCGACGCGACGATGTTCTCGTCGGCCCCGTAACCGATCCACGAACGGCCTGCGTCCGGAACGAAGAACCAATGGAGGACGTACGGCTTCTCGAGCTTCACTTTCGGCTTCGCGGGCGCCGCTGGTTTCACGGGCTTTCCACCTTTCGTGGTCGCGGCGGGAGCGCCGAGCGTTTGCATCGCCTCGACATCGCTCATCGACTCGTCGGCTTTCATCGTGACGCTGACCACGAGATGCACGGTGTCCTTCGGGAGGCCGAGCTTCGCGTTCACGGGCGCGCTCGTGACGGTCGGCGCGGGCACGCCGTCCGGCATCACGCCTTTGATCAGCTTCGCGACGCCGGGCCGATGAAACGTCGTCACGATCGATTTCGCGAACGCACCGACCTTCGCGAACGGCTGCTCGATTCCGCCGAGCGCCCACGCGCCCTTCGACGAATCCGCGAGGCGCTCCTCGCGATCCGCTTTCTCACCCTTCGCCTTGGTGTCTTTCTTGTCGTCCTTCTTCGGCGTGGCGGCAGGCGCAGGCGCGTCGGCGATGCCGTTCGCGAACACGGACGGCGAGGTGAAAAAGGACATGTATTGCTGCACGAGATCCGCGACGGCTTGTCGATCCTGCGGCGTCACGCCTTGATCGTCGAGCCCCTTCGAGAGCGCATCGACGACGAGCTCACGCGGATGATCGAGATCCTTCGCATCGATTCCGCGGCCAAAAAAGGCCTCTTTCGAGTCCGCGGGAAGGTGCCAGAACGTGGGCGGCGGGACGTCGGCGCGCTCGGGATGTGAAACCGCGACACGCGCGAGGAGCGATTTCGTGTCGCGGAAGGTCGTGGTGAGCGTGGCCGTCGCGTTCATGTCGCTGAGGCTCATGTCGAGCTTCAGACGATCGAGATCGAGCGAGGCGTCCACCGCATCGCCGAGCGCGGCGTTGATGAGATCGCGCACGGCCTGCGTCTTCACTTTGTCCGAGAGCGCGCTGCCCACGATCATCGGAATGAACTGACGCGCTTGGTCGAGCGTCGAGCGCAGCGGATCGAGCCTCGCTTCGACGTGGAGATCGGACGCGTAGCTCGCCCGCGGCGCGGTGCGCGCGAGATACGGACCGAGCTCGGCGAGCGAGCCTTCCGACGAGCCGCACACGAGGCGATTCGCCGACGGGCCGGCGGCGGGGATGATCTCGCAAATCTTCGACGCGTCTTCGTCGTCGTCCTCGTCGTGGTCGCCGTTGCCGGTGTCTGCGTGCTTGCGACGTTGCTCGAGCTTGAAGATGCCGCCGC